>DAOUVS010000217.1 GCA_030667525.1 Candidatus Zixiibacteriota bacterium
GATACAATTATACAATAATACTCCAAGAAAATGTCTTGACTTTCAGTCGCCGGCAGAATTCTTTTGGGATAAACTGTTGCACTTCAAATGTGAATCCATCTTCCCGCTTTCGCGGGAATGACATTAACGCAGCTATTTTCTGTGGGCAATTATGGCGGCGGCCTGGGCTTTTGGCATGATACGCAGTTGATGAATATTAACATGTGGCGGTCGGGAGGCACAAAAATAAACCGCTTCGGCAACATCAAAGGCGGTCAGTGCTTTTATTCCCTTGTAAACAGTTTTGGCTTTTTTCTTATCGCCGTGGAAACGAACCTCACTGAATTCGGTTTCGACCATCCCGGGATCAACGGAACTGACGCGGACCGGAGTGTCGACCAGATCGATCTGCATTCCTTTAGTAAGGGCATCAACAGCATGTTTGGTAGCACAATAAACATTACCACCCGGATAAAGCTCATGTCCGGCAATCCAGCCGATATTTATAATATGTCCCTTTTTTCTTTTAACCATCCCGGGAATAATAACCCGGCTGACATAAAGAAGGCCCTTAACGTTAGTGTCAATCATCTCTTCCCAATCGGTCAGATCGCCTTCATGCAGTTTACTCAACCCGCGACTGAGACCAGCATTGTTAACAAGAATGTCAATTTTTTTCCATTTGGCTGGCAGGGCGTCGATTTTCCCTTCGACTTCGCTCTGGTGTCTGACATCAAGTCTGATAATATGGACATCGCTCTTATATAGTTTTTCCAATTTGGCGGCCAGCCTTTTTAGACGATCTAATCGACGGGCAGCAAGCAGCAATCTGGCGCCGTTTTTGGCAAAAATTTCGGCACAGGCCTGGCCGATTCCTGAAGAAGCGCCGGTTACAAATACCAATTTGTTTATTTTGTTTTCAATTTTTTCTTTTGGATTCATTTTATTCCTCTACCCATAATTTTTGTAATTTGAATAATATCAATTTATTGTTCCAAGCTGTTTATGTCAAGCCTGTATGGGGCA
Source organism: Candidatus Zixiibacteriota bacterium (assembly GCA_030667525.1). GTDB lineage: Bacteria > Zixibacteria > MSB-5A5 > GN15 > PGXB01 > JAAERC01. The sequence goes on from DAOUVS010000217.1 coordinate 1,006, forward strand.
TATAGGATTGTTATCCAAAATGTTGCCACTTCCCCATATTTTTTGCAAAACAGGTCATTTTTTGACATCGCTGAAACTTATTGCACACAAGCTAACTTATTGTGGCAATACGCCATAAAAGCCCACTGACCATATTTGGGACAAAAGGGGATAAAGGCACGCTTTATGCAATATTGTGGGGCAGATTAGAAATGCAACATCGCTAACAATTTTTTGTATCGGGTCGATAATAATTGGAGTGTCCTTGATTTACTTTTTGACCCGATGGAGGGTCATCAAAGTGAAAGAAATGGCACAAGAAGATAAGAAAAACAGGAATCTCTTACCGAGGAAGATCTATTGGCATCTTTACAGCCTGCAAAACCTCCACAGCGAAAAGTTTGTAAAGGTGGTTAATAAAGTATTGAGAAAAGAATATCAGTTAATAAAGTAAAATGGCTGAGACAAAGGGTTGCGGAGTGTTAAACAAAAATCTTTTCATTTTTGTTGACTTGCCATGGAATTTGTAATATGTTCGCCCAAGTTTTGGCAGATGTCTTTATCATCTGATAACTTGAATGTATGATAGCAGGGATATAAAAAAATGGGTATGCTGGGAAAAAAGCTTTCATTTGTCTTGATCGGGGGCAGTCGGGATAAATTACGGCAGTTTAATATCTCTTATGGTCTGATATTGACGGTCGCGTTTATTGTCGCGTTTTTGCTGACATCCAATCTGATTTTGACCACCAACTATATTAATTCACAAGTCTCAGCTCATGAAGCCGAAAGACTTCTGAAGGAAAATGAACATTTAATCGCCAAATATAGTGAATTACGCGGCGAGGTGTCCGACATCTCGAAATTCTATGGTGATCTGGTTGAGAAAGAAATTGTAATACGTAATATTTTTAATCTGCCTGAAATCAGTACCGATGAACGTCAACTTGGTATCGGCGGACCTGATCATCTTTCCAACGAACAGTTTACTAAAGCGCTCCAGGTGGCTCATTCGACCGAGTCGGAAGTAGATGCGCTGATTCGTCTCTCAAATTTTGAGCAGGAAAAATATGGCGAAGTATATGATATCCTTTCGGATAAAAAGGAACTTCTGAATCATACCCCATCGATTCGTCCGGCACGTGGTTATCAGATTCGCGGATTTGGGATGAAAGACGATCCCTTCACCGGGTATAAACGTTTTCACTGGGGATTAGATATCGCCAATAAAACCGGAACACCTATTTATGCCTCTGCCGATGGAGTTGTTAAAACAACCGGGCGCGGTGAAGATCTTGGATTGTATATTGTTTTAAATCACAGTTTTGGGTATATGACAAAATATGGTCATCTAAGTGAGATCAAGGTCAAGCGGGGACAGAAAATTCGCCGCGGCGATATTATCGGTTTGATGGGTTCAACCGGATATTCGACCGGGCCGCATCTTCATTACGAAGTGATAAAAAATAATAAAAAGATCGATACTTTAAAGTTTATTCTGAATTAGGAATTGATATAAAATAATTTGAAAATGCTCTCAATATTGAGGGCATTTTTTTTGGAATAATAATACATTTGATATTTTGCAATTATGACTGACAAAATAAACAAAAAAGAGAAAATTGAAAAAAGCAAAAAAAAAGAAAAAATAATTGTTTCTGCCTGTTTGCTGGGGGAAAAATGCCGCTATGACGGTATTGTTATTGAAAACAGTGAGATTAACAAGCTGGCAGAAAAATTCGAACTTATTCCAGTCTGCCCCGAAGTTTTGGGTGGTTTGCCGGTTCCTCGCCCACCGGCAGAAATTGAATCGGGTGACGGTAACACTGTTTTGGATCGGAAATCAAAAATTTTCGATAATTTGGGAAAAGATGTCACAGCTAATTTTATTGAGGGGGCGGAGAAAACCTTACAAATTATTCAAAAGCATAAGGTTCAGCGAGTTATACTAAAATCAAAATCTCCTTCCTGCGGTCTTAATAATATTATCAGAAAAGGCATTAAAATAAAAGGTTCAGGGGTGACCGCCGCTTTGTTACTTCAAAATCTACTTTTTCTTGAAGAATTCGAATAGCCGCCTGTATTTATAAAACCCAGTTTTTTCTTGACAATATGGGAACTATTCCGCTTAATGTATGTTACAATCATATACTGAAGCGGTCTATGTTGTATGATATTAACCAAGGAGGAAGTGTGGCGGTTGCAAAAAAAGAACAAGTCGATAAGCAGAGCCAGGACGAAGAGCGGATTGAAAGAGAAACGCGCGATATAATAATCAGAATCAAAGACGGTGATTCACATGCTTATTCGAAATTAGTTAAACTTTATCATAACCAGGTAGCCTCACTCGCTTTTAAGATGGTCGGAGATTATGATGAGGCGGCCGATATAGCTCAGGATGTTTTTGTAAAAACCAGCCAAAATATCTGGCGTTACGATGAAACCAAAAAGTTCTATACCTGGCTGTATCGAATTACTATCAATGCCGCCATCGATTATAAACGTAAGCATAAACGGCATTACCATGAGTCGATTGAAAACGCGAGCAGTACAGCCGATGAAAAATTTGCCACGCCGGAGTTAACATATCAGAGGGGACAAATTCGCCAGTATATTGATGAAGCAACTCAGGGACTCAACGATAAACAGCGGTCAGCTTTTGTTCTTCGGGATGTTGATGGTTTTAATATTAATGATGTTGCCGACACCATGGATATGCCGGTGGCAACGGTGCGCTGGTATCTTCATCGGGCCCGGGCCAAAGTGAAAAAAGATTTATTAAGAAAGTGTCCGCATTTGCTTTTGGCGCTTGGTTTCAAATAATTCTGTTTTTGTTCGTTATCATCGCTTGTTTCTGGTTTTTTAGGCAGCCAAGTATTATTATATTTAGATTGATTTCTTGTTTGTACTTCTCTTTCTTCCTTAAACAATTAATATTTAAAGTATATGGCTAAGAAAAAGAAAATTAATCTAAAAATTTCAGGTATGCATTGTACCGGATGTGCGGCCGGAATTGAAAAGGACCTTATAAAACTTGGTGGAGTTGAAAAGGTCCAGGTTAATTTTGCGACGACTACTTCAGTTGTTGAATTTCTTGAAAATCAAATAGATGAAAAACATATTCTTGATGAAGTTGTTAATCTCGGTTACAAAGCAGAAATAAGCAACTCTCCCGATATAAACAGCGATACGGAACATCTTGAGGCCAAAAAAAGATTTTTGTTATCTCTGGCGCTAACAATCCCGGTTGCCGCTGTCAGCATGAAAGATATGTTGTCATTGACTTTGCCGTTTGATAAACCTGTTACCGGTTTGATTTTGTTTCTTCTGACACTGCCTGTTTTTCTATTCCCGGGGCGAGATATTTTTACCGACGCTTTTCGGCAATTGAAACATAAACGGGCCAATATGAATTCTTTGATTGCTCTTGGTTCGCTATCGGCCTTTCTGTATAGCTCCTGGATTGTAACTGAGTCTCTGATATGGGAGAGTAGTATAACCGGCTTTTTCTATTATGAGACTTCGGCAATGATAATAACTTTGATTCTGCTTGGCCGCTTTCTTGAAAGCCGCGCCAAAGCAAAAGCTCGTGATGCCATTGGCGCTCTGCTCAGACTTCGACCAAGCAAGGCGACCGCAGTCATTAATGGAGAAGAAATCGAAATAGATACCGCAGCAGTCAAACCAGATATGATCCTGTTTGTCAAACCGGGTGAAAAAATACCGGCCGACGGACAAGTTATTGAAGGGGGACCATCGATTGACGAATCGATGATAACCGGAGAATCGGTTCCTGTCGAAAAAAAGATTGACGATGAGGTTATCGGCGGCTCGGTAAACGGAAACAGTTCGTTTAAATTTTGTGTCAAAAAGACCGGCGCCAGCAGTTTTTTGGGCGGCGTGATTCGATTGGTGTCCGAGGCGCAAAACCGAAAAGCCCCGATCCAAAAACTGGCTGACAAAATCGCTGGTATTTTTGTACCGATTGTAATGCTTGCTGCTTTTTTAACATTTGCTATTTGGTTTTTGGTTGATCCCCTCAGTCCAATGCTTTTGACGGCACCAGTAGCGGTTCTTATTATAGCCTGCCCGTGTGCGCTTGGATTGGCAACACCGACAGCGATTCTTACCGGCACCGGATTGGCAGCCAGGC
>DAOUVS010000195.1 GCA_030667525.1 Candidatus Zixiibacteriota bacterium
ATCTAATGAACATACTTATGGCGAAGACCCTTCTTATAAAGATCACTCAGGCTCGGTACCATTTTATATAATTTTACCGCGTGCTGAATAGAAACAAAAAGATATTCTGTAAAAACCGGTCAATTTGGGCCGGTTTTTTTATGGACATAAAGCCGAAACATGAATATCTGAGTTAAATCGTTGGAAAGTTTTTTCTGATGGCATCTATTAATTTTTTGGAAATAATTGCGAATTGATGTATCGTTACGTAAATTATATACATAGAAATTATCAACAGCGATATAATTTGTTTGAAAAATATTTTGATGGAGGAGTTAAATGGCAGAATCAGTGCAAAGAGTTGAGTATTTTTACGCGGTTGTATTGGATGAGCCGGGAGAGGTCCGCAGACTTCTGGAGTTTTGCAGTGCCCATGGCGTAAATTTGATAAACTTCACCGCCTTTCCATTGGGTGAAAATGAAGTGCAGATCTGCTTTTTCCCCGAAGATGCTCAAAAACTGAAAATGGCCTCCGAAGAATCAGGGATTCCGTTAGTCGGACCCAAAAAGGCATTTTTAATTCGAGGTGAGGATCGGCTTGGCGTTTTGGTTGAGCATCATTTAAAATTAGCCAATGCCGGAATCAATGTCTATGCCGCCAATGGCACGACTGATGGCCGGGGCGGGTTCGGTTATATCCTCTGGGTGGCATCTCATGATTACGAATTAGCGGCCCAGACGTTGGGGGTTTAAGCGGCCGGGAAGGAATTATAAAAAAAGGTCAGGTGTATAATTGTGCCTGACCTTTTAGCTTCATCTAATCTATTTTGTTACTTCATCAACCAGTTTCACAAACTGGTCTATGTCGCCCAAAGCCAATTCAACAGCGCCCGACCAGAATTCAGATTTGGTCAGATCAACGCCGAGATGTTTTTTTGCTACTTCTTCGGCTGTCATACGTCCGGTGTCAGATAAGAGAGCGTCATATTTTTTGGCAAATGACGGACCTTCTTTTTTGGCCAGATTATAAACACCGTTGGCGAATAAAAATCCAAAAGTGTAAGGATAGTTATAGAACGGAGCATCGGTCAGGAAGAAATGAAGTTTGGATGCCCAGAACAACGGATGATACGCATCGTCACCCTCAAGCGTTCCGGCAAACGCCTCTTTCTGGCTCTGCACCATGATTTCATCAAGTCGGGCACGGCTGACCATACCTTTTTTCCGTTCGACATAAAAAGCCTTATCGAATAAGAATCGAGCATATATGTTTGAGAAGAGGGTTTGCGCATCCTGAAGTCGCTGATCAAGAAGCATCAATCTTTCATCGGTTTCGGTTGCCGAGTTCAAGGCGGCATCTTTGACCAGAAGTTCATAGAAAATTGAGGCAGTTTCAGCCAGAGTCATCGGATAAATGCTGGCAAAGGCCGGTTGATCTTTCAAAACCTGTCCGTGATAGACGTGCCCCAGTTCATGAGCCAGTGTCGCCAGTTCCGAAAAACTGCCGCTGAAGGTCATAAAGATTCGACCCTCTTTGGCAATTGGCAAACGGGTACAGTACCCGCCTCCGGCTTTGTCGGCGCGATCCTCGGCTTCGACCCAGTTTTTGTCAAGAGCTTTCCGACAGAATTCTGACTGCTCGGGGCTGAACTCTTTGATGTTTTTGACAATAATGTCACCTGCTTCCTCAAATGAGAATAATCTTTCCGAAGAGCCAACCGGAGCATACTGATCGTACCATGCAAATTTATCGATACCGAGCAGTTTTTTCTTGGCCTTGACATACGGAGTCAATTTTGCGGTACCCTTAGTAACGGCACCCCACATCGCATTAAGAGTTTCTTCACTAATGCGTGAATTATGCAGCGGCTCGAAAAGGGCCGATTGCCAGTTTCTTTTTTCATACATGGTCAGACGAAATCCAGCCTGATAATTCAGTGCCATTGCTGCCAGTTCGGCGCGCCGTTCCCAGGCTTCCTCGATACTGTCAAAAGCCTGTTTACGAGTGGGACGATCTGAGACTGCCATTTTATTGGCCAACTGTCCCAAAGATAATTTTTTGGTTTCACCATTTTCGGTAAAATCAGAGGTCAAATCACCATACATTTTATCATAGAGCCGATTCCAAGCATGATATCCATTAACAGCCATATCTGTCGCAAACGATTCCAACTGTGGATCCATTTTTTTACGAGCGAACTCGCGGGTTTCATTGAGATAGAAGGCAACATTTTTCAGCTTTTCATGCTCAACAAGTTTTTTCCATTCGGAATCTTTTTGGTTTTTGGCAAATGCTTCAAACGATACCATCAGTTTTTCATATTCAGATGCGTAAACATCCATCTCGCCAACGATCTGATGCCCCTTGGTGTCTTTGACATTCTGGCTTACCAGGCAATGGGCGAATGAATTGCCGTGGTTGATGCGATCCAGAAACACCTGGATTTTCAATATGAAATCGACCCAGGATTCAAGATTGGAATCATCCAGTTCAGTAGGCAGTTTCGCGAAATTTTCCTTTATCTTTGGAATATCATTTTTGATTTCCTGTCTGAAAGCTTCAAACTCTTTTGATTGACTTCCTCCCGGGAATATTGATTCCAGATCCCATTTCGGTGCCGGGGGGATTTTTGTAATTTCTTTTTGTTGACTCATTTTTATTCTCCTAAAGATTATTTATTCCAGGAAATTGCATTAAAGTAATATCCTCATTCAAATACGAATTATACAAAGAATACTCAAATTTCTCAAGCAATATTGTTATTTTCTGTTTTTTGTTATTATTCGGCTGGATGGGGGTTGCACTTTTCATTTAAAATTGTAAATTAGCCGGGATATTGGTAGTAATGTTTTCGGCTCTTTTTTATCCGGAAACCAAAAAAGAATAATGAGATTTAGCCAGATATTTGGAGGAGAATATGGGAAACTATCGGGTTCCTGAAGTAGAAAATGAGCCTATTTATACGTATGCACCGAGCACTCCGGAACGTGCGGGATTGATCAAGGCAATTGAAGATTTAAAAAAGCAATCGTTTGATATTCCGATGATTATAAACGGCGATGAGATTCGGGTCGGTGATCCGAAAAAAATCACCGCACCGCACAATCATTCATTGGAACTGGGGCAGTGGTATCAGGGCGGCAAAAAGGAAATCGCGGATGCGATAGCAGCGGGAGCCAAAGCGAAAAAGGATTGGGAAAATATGCCGTTTTCCGAGCGCGCCGCAATATTTTTGAAAGCGGCCGATCTTTTGGCAGGACCATATCGGAATCTGGTCAATGCCGCTACGATGCTGGGACATAGCAAAAATGCTTTTCAGGCTGAGATCGATGCTGTTTGTGAACTGGCCGATTTCTTCCGTTATAATGTTTATTTCGCCGAGATGATTTATGATATGCAGCCTAATGATGCCAGTGGAATCTGGGATCGTTCCGATTATCGTCCGCTTGAGGGTTTTGTTTTTGCGGTTACTCCGTTTAATTTTGTGTCGATTGCCGGGAATCTGCCAACAGCACCGGCGATTATGGGCAACGTTGCTCTCTGGAAACCGGCTTCGTCGGTGACCTATACCGCATATTTCCTTATGAAGATCTTAAAAGAGGCTGGCCTCCCTGATGGTGTTATTAATATGGTGACCGCTCGCGGTGCCGATGTTGGTGAACTGGTGCTTAAACATCGCGATCTGGCCGGAATACATTTTACCGGAAGTACCGGCGTTTTTCAGACGATGTGGAAGACGGTTGGGGCCAATATTGCCGGATACAAGAGCTATCCGCGCATTGTTGGTGAAACCGGTGGTAAGGATTTTGTTTTTGCGCATAACTCTGCCAACATGGAAGCGGTTGCAACCGGATTGATTCGCGGCGCTTTTGAGTATCAGGGACAGAAATGTTCGGCAGCCTCCAGGGCCTATATTCCAAAATCGATGTGGCCGAAGTTAAAAGACAGGTTGATATCCGATGTCGACTCCCTCAAGATGGGTGATGTCGAAGATTTCTCCAATTTTGTTAATGCCGTGATTGACAAACCGGCTTATGACAGCATTGTCGAGTATATCGATTTTGCAAAAAGTGCCGGTAACTGCGAAATTTTATGCGGCGGCAATTATGATGATTCGAAGGGATTTTTTATTGAGCCGACTATTGTGTTGACAACTGATCCACATTTCAAATTGATGGAAGAGGAAATATTTGGACCGGTGCTGACTATCTATGTCTATGAAGATGATAAATTTGTTGAGACATTGGAAGAAGCGAATAAGACATCTATCTACGCGCTGACCGGGGCGATTTTTGCCACTGATAGGGCGGCAGTATTAAAAGCAGGGAATATCCTGCGTCATGCGGCCGGTAATTTCTATATCAACGACAAACCAACCGGTGCAGTTGTCGGACAGCAGCCATTTGGCGGTAGTCGGGCATCGGGAACCAATTACAAAGCGGGATCGATGTTGAATATGATTCGGTGGACATCACCACGCACGATTAAAGAAACTTTTGTCTCACCCAAGGATTACCGTTATCCGTTTATGGGTTAGAAGTGACCCCTTATAATAAAAGAGCAATAAAAAAGCCGGGTTGAAAATTCAGCCCGGCTTTAAAATTTTCTAAGATACTATTCAAGCAACCCCGGGTTTGTGATTTTACCCATGAATAAAATTGAATTGGAACTATGTTCTCGTATCACGAATAAAAATGGATGATTGATGTATATAGTTTTAAATGATGGCGGTTCAGAGGTCGTTTCAAATATTTCCACAATTGTGACAGCGGCCGCTTCAGTACCGACCTCATCAACCTTGACATAAGTTTTATGCCTAACCTCATTAATATATAATTCCAGGTCGGCAATATTTGTAAAGTCGGCTTTAATTGGATCAAAAGCAATTTCCATTCCAAGAGCTTTCAGAGCGTCATTTAATACTAATCCATATTCAACTTCAAATTTGGGAAGGGAAATCAATACTTCCGTTTTGGCAAAATTTCCCAGCCAGGATTCCAGATTGGCTTTGGTTAATTTTGCAGATAGCGTATTTACATTTTCGCCAGCATCCTTCTTGGGTAAAAATATTGTCATGCTATAATCGCCATCACCATATGGCAAATCAACCGCCTGAAAATACTCATTCTCGAAATAGTCTAACGTATCCTGCAGTGCCATCATATTGCATTTGTTTGATGAGCCATCCATTAAATTAAAAGATTGCTCTCGCGTATATTCGGGGTCGAATTGATAGGTCCAATCACCCTTGAAATAGATAGCATTGATAAGAAACATAATGGCATCAGGATTTATTGGAGGGTTTATTATCTCGGAGATTTTACCATGCGTTTTGTTGTCAACCCAATTATTGATTGTTGTCGCTGAACCGTTATCGTTAAAATTCAGAGCGGTAACCTCGGAATTAAAATAAGTTTGATTCAGATTAAGAAAAGTCTCCTTAACCGGAATTCCGTCGCGATACCAGATGGAATTGGCGATCTCAAATAATACCTTAGGGTCGAGATTCGATAAGATATTTATCAGATTTTTGTAGGAACTGTTGACCACTTCAATAGTCAGACCATGCAGTTCAAGAGTTTGTTGTATCGCCGCACGCGTTTCGCCGTTGGCGCCGTTATAGGTCATCCCCAGCGCCATCGAAACCGACAGCGGCGAGATAAAAATATTGGTATCGACTTCATTGGCGACAATTTCGCGGAACAGTTTCAGACCGAATTGGTTGCCAGCTTCGGCCAGAGTTTTATCGGCCACGGTTAAATCAGCCGGATCGGCTGGCGGGTTTTTGGAAGGGTCATTGGAGTCAACAACTGTCTCTGAGCAATGCGGAAGTAATAATGCCAATGATAAAAAAGCCAAAAAGAAAAGAGATCGTTTCATGATTTCCCCCATCATTAGTTTATTTAAATTTATTTCCCTCGCCCACAAGACGATATATA
>DAOUVS010000119.1 GCA_030667525.1 Candidatus Zixiibacteriota bacterium
ATAATAATGGACGCGACGATGGTAATAGCGAAGATGATTGCCCCTTCAGCGGCGGCAGCTATAATGACGTCAGTGGAATGAGAGTTGTCAGAACTCCCTCGGACTCCTTAAAATATTCATTTAACTGGTGGATATCTAACGGCTCCGCACCTATCGATTTTGGCCCACGTAAGGAAGGAACGGCAGAAGACCCGTTCAGGGATTTTGGCGGATTTCTAGGGACCCCAATGGGTGACCGGAATAAATATTACATAATGAGCCATGAAGAGTTTGATAATGATCAGCTGTTTTGCGCCAAAGATAATACAATAGACGGCTGGCTGCCAAGAGCTCCTGAGGCCGATGATTTTGCAGATGGATATGATACCAGATACCTTCTTTCATTTGGTCCCTTTGACATATCTCCCGGTGAGGTTCTGCCGCTGACCTTTGCTTATGTTTCGGGCGCAGAATTTCTTTCCGACTGTGATGCCTACGAAAATAATTTTAATCGATTTGCCCCTGAAGAATACTACAATACCTTCAACTTTGATTCTATTGGTTTAAATTCCATTTGGGCCAGTATGATTTATGACAATCCCGGCGTTGATACTGACGGTGATGGATATCGAGGTAAATACAGAGTCTGCATTGATTCAATACAGGATGGTGGTGGCTGGGTTTACAGTGAAGATACTGTTTATTATCAGGGTGATGGTGTCCCTGACTTTAAAGGTGCCTCTCCCCCGCCGGCACCGGAGCTTTGGGTTATTAATCCGTATCCAATCGGAGATACAATAAGAAGCTTAATAACTCCTCATATTACCGAAGCCAATGAAGGTGAAGTTACAATCCAGTGGTATGGATATCGCTCAGAAACAACAAAAGATCCTTTTAGTGGCATAATTGATTTTGAGGGATACCGCGTCCTTACCTCACTTACCGAGGAACTTGACGGTTTTGTTCTATTGTCCTCATTCGACAAAGAAAATTATAACAGATTTGAATATGATCGTTTTGCTTCAGCCGACGCCAACCCATGGGGTCTTCGTGAATTACCATTCTCGTCGCTCGAATTAAAAGCGCTCTATGGTGATAATTTCAACCCGCTTGAATGGACTATTGACCACCCCTTCTACTGGGAAGGCAACTCCTATTATTTCGCTGCTCAGGATTGGAATCAGTCCGATTTAACCGATATAACATTGATTCATAAAATGTATCCCAATCAGCCGCCCCCATCAATTGCAGACCACGATTCGGCCTGGGTTTATGCAAGAGATGAAATGACTGATGATGGCTATTTCAAATACTATATGTATGAATACAACATTACTAATTTATTGCCATCGCAGCTTTATTATTTTGCAGTAACCGCTTTTGATTTCGGCTCACCAAAAAGTGGCTTAACCTCATTGGAAACTCGACCAAACAAAAATTTTATTGCTGAATATCCCCAGAATCGGAATTCAATAGTTGAAAATGGCGATTTAAAAGTAGTTGTTTATCCAAACCCTTATCGGGGTGATGCCAATTATAAGGACAATGGTTTTGAAGGACGAGGAATTGGTGATCCCGCCGAAGAAAGAATACGTCGCATTCATTTTACCAATCTTCCTCATAAATGTACGATTAGAATATTCTCATTGGATGGTGACCTGGTGCGCCAGATTGAACATGATGAGCCGTTGGATTATCCCGGATCAATGCATGAAGAGTGGGATTTAATTACCCGTAATACTCAAATGATTGTCTCCGGAATTTATTATTATTCAGTTGAATCTGAATATGGAAACCAAATTGGAAAATTGGTTATAATTTTGTAGCTATTATAAATAATTGGGAGGATAAATAGACCTCATAAAACTACCTCATTTATTTATCTTCCCTATTATCCCGCCATAAGATAAGCATGGGCGTGATTGAATTTCTTTGAATATTTTGGTTTTCCCTATTGCGTCCATTGAAATATTACATTAATGTTATAGTCAAAATAAAAAAAGAGGCAGGTTATATTATCTGGCAAAACAATAAGTGATTTAGCCTGTCAGAAGGAGCCTAAAAAAGATAGGGAGAATAAAATAATGAAGAAATTCAATCAATTAGGCCTTACATTTGCGGTTCTTATATTATTAATAATTATTTCGAATAATGCCTTGGCCCGTGCCAAATATGACATCAGCAATAATCAAATTCAGGCGCGAAAAATTTCGGAAGATCCGTATGTGTCTATCGGAGTTCATAGGGTTGGGCGTTTGGGATTGACGGTAGTTAATGTCGGCCAAATTGGAACCGGGTTTGCCGGTGGCCAAATGGATCCAAGAGATCCCAACAGAGTAGCTCCATCAGGGGTATATCCATATCCCGGCAACAACACCTATCTATTCGCGGGAGCTTTTTGGATTGGCGCAATCGTTGGACGCGATACTCTTGTTTCAGTTGGCGCTGATGGTTGGTCGTTCATACAGGAAATGTATCCCGATCCTTCTCCCAGAGGAGAAGTTCTTTTCAGATCTATTTCTAACCCCAGCGATTTGGATGCTGTCTCTGAGGAAGATTTTATAATGATGTACACCGATACGGTTACTAATCCAGCTTTTGTTGCTGCGGATCCCAATGACGGACGACCGCATATTCCACTGAATATTGAAGTTAACCAGCGCAGCTATGCCTGGAGTTATTCTTACTCCGAAGATTTTGTTTTATTCGATATGTCAATTAAGAATATTGGTAACAGAGTGTTAAATCAGTTTTATATGGGCATGTATGTTGATGGTGATGTTGGTAGTCTTAGTGGATCGGGAATGGAATTTACCGATGATATTTGCGGTTTTAAAAGAGATATTCCATCACCTTTGGGACATGGCTGGGTCGATACAATAAATATCGCCTACATTTCTGATAATAATGGCCGGGATGATTCCAATAATCAGGATGAATGTCCCTTCGGGGCCGGCAATTATACCGGTGTCCATGGAATGAGAGTTGTCAGAACTCCTTCTGATTCATTAAAATATTCATTTAATTGGTGGATTTCAAATGGCGGAGCCGCGCTAGATTTTGGCCCACGGATGGCCGGAACTGCAGAAGATCCGTTTCGTGATTTTGGCGGATTTTTAGGAACTCCGGAAGGTGATCGAAACAAATATTATATTATGAGCCATGAAGAGTTTGATTATGATCAGCTTTTCTGTGCCAAAGATAATACCAATGATGGCTGGCTGGAAAGAAGTTCTGAGGCCGATGATTTTGCTGACGGTTTTGACACGCGGTATCTCTTATCGTTTGGTCCTTTTGATGTCTCTCCCGGAGAAGTATTACCGCTGACATTTGCCTATGTGGCTGGCGATAATTTTTTCTCAGATTGTGATGCTTATGATAGATTAAATAGATATGCTCCGGAAGAATATTACAACACATTAAATTTTGACGAAATCGGTTTAAATGCAATCTGGGCAGAGCAGATCTATGACAACCCGGGAGTTGATACAGATGGTGATGGATATCGGGGGAAATATCGAACCTACCCGGAAACAACTTTTTATTATATTGATGAAGTTCAATATATTGATGAGATTACACTCGATACGGTTTATTATAAGGGTGACGGAGTTCCTGATTTCAAAGGTGCCTCCCCGCCTCCGGCTCCGGAACTATGGGTTATTAATCCTTACCCGGTTGGCGATACAATCAGAAGTTTGGTAACTCCCGGACTTACCGAAACCAATGCGGGCGAAATGACAATTCAATGGTATGGTTATCGTTCAGAAACAACTCAGGATCCTTTCAGCGGTGAACTCGATTTTGAGGGGTATCGTATCTATATGTCGCTGACCGAGGAGCTTCTGGGATATTATGAAGTCTCTTCTTACGACAAAGAAAATTATAATAGATATGAATATAATCCAAATTCATCAACTGCCGGAGAAGAGTGGGAATTAAATGATCTACCTTTCACCATTGATGAGTTAAAGGCACTTTATGGTGAAGGCTTCAATCCGAATGAATATACTCGCGATCGACCGTTTTATTGGGAAGTCAATTCAACCAACTATGCATTCGCCGCACAGGATTGGAATCAGTCAACTTTAACCGACACTACTTTTATTCATAAGGTGTATCCTGATCAACAATTTCCGACGGTCCTCAATCATGATTCCGCCTGGGTCTACTACCGGGATGAGATGACCGATGATCGTTATTTTAAATATTTTATGTATGAATTCAAAATCACAAATTTATTGCCATCCCAGCTATATTATTTTTCGGTCACCGCCTTTGATTTTGGATCTCCAAGCAGTGACCTTGCTTCACTTGAAACACGCCCCAACAAAAACTATGTAGCCGAATACCCGCAAAATCAAACTAGTATGGTTGAGGCTGGTGGTTTGGATGTAGTTGTTTATCCCAATCCATATCGTGGTGACGCCAATTACAAGGATATCGGTTTCTTCGAAGGAAGAGGTTTGGACAATCTAAATGACGAAAGAATTCGTCGTATTCACTTTACCAATCTCCCTCATAAATGCACGATTCGGATATTCTCGATAGATGGTGATTTGGTTCGTCAGCTTGAACACGATGAACCGATAGATTTTCCAGGATCGATGCATGAGGAATGGGATTTAATTACCCGAAATACGCAGATGGTAGTCTCTGGCATATATTATTACTCCGTTGAATCAGAGTTTGGTAGCCAGATTGGGAAACTGGTGATAATACTTTAAGCTAAGTTATTTTTGGAATCCGAATTTTAAACAATTCGGATTCCATCTAATAAACAATGCAATTACGTCTAATATTATTCAGCGCTATTTGGTTATTCATATTAATTACGCCGATAAACGCATTTTTACAAAACAACCCCAAATTAAATAATTTCCCGGCACCTTTTTCATTCAAAGCTTCTTCCGATGACCCATATTTGGAAATAGCCGTCGAAAATGTCGGAAATGTCTGGCTAACGATCACAAATAATGCGCAATTTGGAACTGGATGGATTGGAAGCATTACCGATCCGGTTACCGGTCTGATCGCTCCTTCTTGTATGTTTCCGGCGAATTCAAATATAAATTATTTGTATGTTGGCGGCTTTTGGATTGGTGCGGTAGTTGGACGGGATACTCTTGTTTCCATTGGCATTGATGATAATTATCAGGTTATTGAATTCTGGCCTGATCCGGCTCCCAAAGGTCAAATATCAAGAAGCTCAATTAGAACCTCGGACCCATATTTTAGCGAAAATGCAAAATCTGAGTTGGATATAAATTTAATTTACACCGATACTGTGACAAAGCCGACCCTTGTTTCTTCTGATCCTGTTGACGGTCGTCCGCATATTCCGCTTAACATAGAAATTACTCAAAGAAGTTATGCCTGGAGTTATGAGTATGCAGAAGATTTTATTCTCTTTGATTATTCAATCAAAAACATCGGGAAGAAATCGCTCGAAGATGTTTATATGGCTATTTATGTTGATGGCGATGTCCACCATGAATCATTGTTTGGACCGGAGGGTTATGGCGAAGATATTTGTGGTTTTCGACAGACTTATCCATCGGTAGGAGTTTGTGAATTTTTGGATACAATCAATATTGCCTTTATAACCGATAATGATGGCGATCCCAATCCTGAGACGCATGAAATAAACTCCGGCTCAGCCAGCGGAATTGCAGGCATTAGAGTTGTTAGAACTCCTTCTGATTCGCTCCGATATTCGTTTAACTGGTGGGCGACTGATTATGGCAGCGCTGCCCGTGATTTTGGCCCTCGAAAAAAGGGAACGGAAGATCATCCCTTTCGTGATATGGGTGGCGTCCTGGGAACTCCTTATGGCGACAGAAATAAATATTATATTATGCGCAATGATGAATTCGATTATGACCAGCTATTTACTGCCAAAGACCATACATCCGATGGATGGCTGCAACGTCCTCAACATGCTATTGATATAGCCGATGGCTACGATGCGCGCTATTTATTATCATTTGGTCCATTCAGCATTCATAGCGGAGAGGTCTTGCCATTAAGTTTTGCCTGGGTTTGTGGAAGTAATCTTCATACGAGAGGACGTGATTTCGAAGATTATTATGACTATAATAACCCTGAGGAGTATTATAGTAAATTTGATTTTTCAGATCTGGCGAAAAATTCAGTATGGGCCTCCTGGATCTATGATAACCCCGGAGTTGACACCGATGGAGATGGTTACAGGGGCAAATATAGAACCTGTTGTTCGGAATACGACATTGAAATTAATAACGCCGTCACTCCACCAGAGACGACAATCATTTGCATAAATTCCGATACGGCTTACTATGAGGGAGACAAAATTCCTGACTTTAAGGGTGCCTCTCCCCCGCCTGCGCCAGATATCAGAGTATATCCTTCTGTTAATAATAATGTGGGTGCGCTTGCAATTCGATGGAACGGTTTTAAATCGGAGCTTACCAGAGATGTCTTTAGCAATCAATTCGATTTTGAAGGGTATCGAATTTACAAAGCTTTTGAGGAAACAAATTCAGAATATGAGTTAATATCATCCTACGACAAAGAAGATTATAATCGATATTTTTGGGACAATAATAAGAATCAATGGAAACTTCCCGCAGATCCTCCTTTTACGGTAGACTCTCTTCGACAGCAATATGGAGAACATTTTGATCCGCTTCAATATGGCATTGATAACCCTTTGTTTGTTTCAAATCTGAATGGTGACACAATTTATTATTTTTCCAGACAAGATTGGAATTCATCTAATCTGACC
The DNA here is from genome assembly GCA_030667525.1 of Candidatus Zixiibacteriota bacterium. Taxonomy (GTDB): domain Bacteria; phylum Zixibacteria; class MSB-5A5; order GN15; family PGXB01; genus JAAERC01. Next base: position 6,746 of record DAOUVS010000119.1, read on the forward strand.
GATACGATGTTTATCCATAAACGCTTTCCAAATCAGGCGTTTCCAATTGTTTTAAGTCCGGATTCGGCCGCATTGTATTATCCGGATGAATTAACCGAAGATGGCGAATTCAAATACTTTGAGTATGAATATGTGCTCAGAAATCTTTTACCGTCGCAACTTTATTATGTTTCAGTTACCGCATTTGACTATGGTTCACCCGGACATGGACTTGGAGCGCTGGAAACAAAGCCAGTTATAAATACGGTATCAGAATATCCACAAAATTCGACAGATTTTGTTGAATCGAAAAATCTTGAAGTAATTGTATATCCAAACCCTTACCGAGCTGATGGCAATTATCGAAATGATGGCTTTGAGGGCCGCGGCAAAGAATTTCTCCCGGACCAAAGAGTCAGAGCGCTGCACTTTACCAACCTTCCACATAAGTGTAAAATCCGGATATTTTCAATTGATGGGGATTTAATTCGCGAAATAGATCATGATTGCGAACCTGGCGACCCTCAATGTATGCATGATCAGTGGGACTTAATTACCAGAAATACACAGGCAGCAGTCTCTGGGATTTATTATTTTTCCATAGAATCTTCTTTGCACAACCAGGTTGGCAAATTCGTATTAATAATGTAGCCAAGAGAACATGAGACGCAAAGAATTTAACATATTGGTATTTATTGCTCTGTCAATAATATTTGCTTCGGCGGCATTTGGACGAACAAGCTATACTCCAAAACCGGCCAATCTTAATAAAATTGGAAGCCAAATTCCCTATATGACCGTCAGCTTACATAATGCCGGAAAAATGGCCCTTACAATTACCAATTATGGCCTTATCGGAACCCAGGGTCAAACTATTCCCGATCCGATCACAGGTTTGGCGGTTCCCTCTTTAAGTTACCCTCAGGGATTGGGCTTGGAATACCTTGGAGGTGGTGCCTTATGGGTCGGTGCTGTTGCTGGCCCCGATACTTTGGTTACGGCGGGTAATAGTTTTACATCTGGCGATGTAAATGAATTTCAACCGGCACCATATCCTGAAGGCGATATATTATTTCGATCAATCAATGACCCCGAAGCCCCCGAATATGTAGATGCCGTTTCTAACCAAGATTTTATTGCAACCTATTATGATACTTTTCCTGAATTATCTGGAAACGATCATTTTACCGGAGAGGTGCATAATAAGCTTGGCATCAAAGTAATTCAAAAAAGTTATTCATGGGGATATGACTATGCGGAAGATTTTATAATATTTGACTACTCAATAGTTAATGTCGGACAAAAGAATTTGAAAGATGTTTATATTGGGATATATATGGATAATGATTGCAGTCCCGCCAATGTCTTTGGTAATGGCGATGACATTTGCGGTTTCCTGAAGTCGTCACCATCCCAATATATAGATGGCCTGGTGGATACTATCGATGTTGCCTGGGCCGCTGACAATGATGCCGATCCTAATTCCGGCGGATTTATTCAAGGGATGAGAGCACCATCATCTGTTATAGGCACTAAGATTCTTCGAACCCCTGCCGATTCAGCCAGATTCTCATTTAACTGGTGGGCCTCAAGCTTTGGCATGGGCGGAAATGATTGGGGACCTAGAAAACTACCCGAATCTGGGGAACAATTTCGTCCATTTCTTTTTGGTTTGCTTGGAACGCCATTGACTGATCGGGATAAATATTTTATGATGAGCCAAAATGAATTTGATTACAATCAGGAATATGCAAGAAATGATCATTCTCATCTTGGCTGGCTGCCTCCCCCGGCTGAAGCAGCAAATATTGCCAACGGTTCCGATATTAGATACCTGTTATCATGTGGTCCATTTGACTTTAAAAGAGGTGATGTGCTTACGTTTACTTTCGCAATTATAGCAGGCCAAGATTATTATTATCAGGATATTCGAATCAACCCTTTTGGATATGTAAATTTCAGGAATCCCTCGGATTTAGCACTAAAT
>DAOUVS010000093.1 GCA_030667525.1 Candidatus Zixiibacteriota bacterium
CGGTTTGAATGTCGCTGAAGCAATCAGATTACGGAAAAAGAATCCGCGTGATTATATTACTCAGTCTTTTGAATCGATGGTCAAACATTGCGAAGCGATGGTTCGTTTTCAGCGGGCTGGTTCCAAGGTTGTCGATTATGGTAACAATCTTCGCGGACAGGCTGAAAAAGGTGGTTATAAGGATGCTTTTGCTTATCCCGGTTTTGTTCCGGCCTATGTTCGCCCGCTTTTTTGCGAAGGGAAAGGTCCGTTCCGCTGGGTGGCACTTTCGGGTGACCCGAATGATATTCATATTACCGATGATTTAATTTTAAAAGAATTCAAACATAATGAATCGCTCTGCCAATGGATAAAAATGGCCCACGAACGGGTTCAGTTCCAGGGGCTTCCGGCGAGGATCTGCTGGCTTGGTTATGGTGAACGGGCCCGATTTGCCGATCTGGTCAACGATCTGGTCAAAAAAGGCAAAATCAAGGCTCCGATTGTTATCGGACGCGATCATCTCGACTGCGGATCGGTGGCATCGCCATACCGCGAAACCGAAGCGATGAAAGACGGCTCCGATGCTATCGCCGACTGGCCGTTGCTTAATGGTATGCTCAATGCTATCTCCGGTGCCAGTTGGGTATCGATTCATCATGGTGGCGGAGTGGGAATAGGTAATGCCATTCATGCCGGACAGGTCAGCGTTTGTGATGGTACTGATGAGATGAAGAAACGTCTTGATCGGGTGATGACCAACGATCCCGGAATCGGCGTCGTGCGACATGCTGATGCCGGTTACAAAGAGGCCGAGGTTTTTGCCAAAAAGAACAAAATTAAAATTCCGATGATAAAATAATTTTCGAGCTGTACTTATGCCTCTTCAAAAAAAAGCAACTTTACTAATTACTAATATCGGACAACTGATTACTATGGAAGGTCCGGTGCCGCGAGTCAGTGATTCGATGAACGATCTCGGGCTGATTAAAAATGGCGCCGTGGCGGTCGCCGGTGAAGAGATACTTGCTGTTGGTGAGTCGCAAGCTGTCGAAGGTAAGGTCGATCTGGCCGAAGGATGTATCGCGATCGATGCCGATGGAGGAGTTGTTACTCCCGGTTTTATAGATTCGCATACGCATCCGGTTTTTTCCCGCACCCGCGAAGATGAATTTGAGATGCGGATTTTGGGCAAAAGCTATATGGATATTGCCAATGCCGGTGGCGGGATCCGGGCTTCGGTGCGTGATCTGCGTGAAACCTCAAAAGCCGACTTAACCAAAAAAACAAAAACCCGACTCGATACGATGTTATCATACGGAACCACTACTATTGAAGCCAAATCGGGATACGGTCTTTCGACCGAATCTGAAATAAAATCGCTTGAGATAATAAATAATCTTAATGAAACTCATCCGATTGATCTGATTCCGACATTTTTGGGCGCTCATGAGGTCCCTGATGAATTTCGTGACAAGCGCGAAAAGTATATTGATCTGCTGATAAATGAAATGATTCCAGAGGTAACCAAAAACAAGCTGGCTGAATTTTGCGATATCTTTTGCGAAGAGGGTGTTTTTAATATAGATGAATCGCGTAGAATTATGATAGCAGCGAAAAAACATGGTTTGAAACTGAAGTTTCATGCCGATGAACTTGGAGCCTCCGGTGGATCGGAATTGGCGGCCGAACTTGGTGCGGTTTCGGCCGAGCATTTGGTTCATATTTCTGATAATGGCATTAAGGCTATGGCCGAAGCAGGAACGGTGGCAGTGCTACTACCCGGGACCTGTTTCTCACTTGGTCACAGCAACTATGCTCCTGCGCGAAAAATGATAGATGCAGGAATTGTGGTTGCTCTTTCGACCGATTGCAATCCCGGTTCAAGTTATACCGAATCATTACCGATGATTATTTCCCTGGCTGGTCTGAATTATAAATTTACCGCTGCCGAATCGATCTCGGCGGTGACCGTTAACGCCGCTTGTGCGGTTGATCGCGGTGGTCAAATCGGAATGCTTCAATCTGGTCTGGTCGCTGATATTGTTTTATGGAAAATCAATGATTATCGGGAATTGCCGTATCATTATGGTGTAAATTCGGTCCAAAAAGTAATTAAACGCGGGAAAATAGTAATTGGCTAAAAGCTTTGCAAACTATTTTGCCTTTTGTTTGTTTAAAGATATGATGAATATTTGCTCAAAGGGACTGGTTGCAGTTCTGTTTTTACTGTTTTTCGCCGGTTGCGGCGTATATAGTTTTTCACCGGGCGGGAAATCATCGATAAAAACAATTGCCGTCAAGCAGTTTGAAAATGAGACGATTGAATATGGTCTTTCCAGCCGGATGACTGATCTGGTTATTGATGCTTTCATCAGCGACGGCAATCTCAAAGTTGTTTCGCAGTCTGAGGCTGATGCTTTACTTATTGGCACTATGACTACTTATGAAAGGAAACCTTACACATACGATGAAACAGATATTGTTTCGCAGTATGTTGTTAAAATAGTTTTTGATATCACTCTCCAGGGTAATGATGAAAAGGAGCTTTGGCGCGAAAGATTTTACAGTGAAGGAATCTATTCGGCCGATGAACAGACCGAAGACAACGGTCAGGAACTGGCCGCCGAAAAACTGGTCATTGATATTATTAGCAAGACAACTAAAAGCTGGTAATTAATATTTGTAAATATCCGATTACCAGATATATTGAAGATTAACAATGAGGATTAGCATGAAATCAAACAAAGTAGTTTTTTCGTTATTCTTTATAATTGTTTTTTGTATGGCAGGGTCAGCTCTGGCCGACGAAAACAATTCGCGCGTTGGCACCCGTGCTTTTGGTTTTTTGAAAATCGAAGTTACTGCTCGTCCGGTTTCGATGGGTGGAGCCTTTACCGGTTTGGCCGATGATGAATCGGCTCTTTATTACAATCCAGCCGGAATTGCGGCGCTTGAAGGCAAACGTTATATATTGGGCTATCAGAACAATGTTTTTGATATGCAATCAGGGTTTGTCGGGTATATTCATCCGTTGGGAGCGAATAAAAAGGCTTCTGTATATCTAAACTACCTGAATTATGGCGAATTTATCAGAACCGATGAATTAGGTAATGAGGAAGGCACTTTTGGCGGTAGTGATCTGTTACTTGGGCTTGGTTATGCCATGAGCCTTGAAAATAATCTTCAAGTCGGCGCAACATTGAAGCTAATTTATGAAAAAATTGATGTTTATTCGGCGCATGGATTTGCGCTGGACCTTGGATTGCGAAAATCGATGAATTATGGCCGTGCCTCGGTTGGTTTTATGATTCAGAATCTTGGTGTTCAGATGTCGAATCTTACCGGTACCGCCGATAAAGACCCATTGCCACTCCGTTTCAGAGTTGGAGGTGCTGTTTTGCCGAAGGGACTTCCAATAAGATTGGCTGGAGATGTTGTTTTGCCGGCTGATAATGATGTCTATTTGGCAATTGGGATGGAAGTAGTCGAAGTCAAACCGTTGTATATTAGATTGGGTTGGTCAAGTTTCGGCTCCAATTATAAGACAGGGGCATCGGGCGATGACATCAGCGGATTTACCGCCGGGTTTGGCGTGGAATATAATAATATGCATTTTTCGTATGCCATTACGCCACAGGCTGAACTGGGAACAAGTCATCGTATCACATTGACCGGAAGTTTCAATTAATTTTATGAGACGTTTGTTACCGATTACACTGTTTCTGTTTACTAATCTGTTGCTGCTGATACTATTATCATGCTCCGGTCCAGAATCAAGAAATCCCAAAGAAACTGTGATTCGACTTTTTGGCGCTATGGAACGGAATGAGAAAGCGGCTATTTTAAATTTGGTCGATATTCCGGCTTTGATGGAAATAACGGGCGAAGATTATGCGCTCAATTCTGATAATCCGCGAACTTTTCATAATCCAGAGGATATTCTAAACGACCTGACCGGTGACGGTTTAACAAAAACGCGCTGGTTTTCGATGCAGAGGATTATCGGCAGAGTGGAAATCGCCGGCGATACCGCTTTTGTGGAAGTTTCCTTTATTGATAAAGGAAATGACATACAATATTACAATAAATTTGGTCTTCATAAAAAAGATAACAACTGGAAGATCTACAATTTTAGAACGCTTTCGCAATAAAAAAATATCAAAACACTCACCTTTTGGGTGGGATTATTTGGGTCAAATAGGTAAAATTAACAGAGAAAAATATCGCAATACATATAAGTTATATATTAATAAGGCAATATAGTGCTTGAAGTAATTAAAAATATCTTAGTTTCGCCTTTAAACTCACCATTACTATTGGTAGTGGCAATTGCATATATGCTTGTTGAATCAATTAGAATATATGATGCGAGATTGATTCAAGGACATACACGCGATTTTAAAAGTGGAGTATTTCAAAGAGCAGAGGGACGCCAACTTCCATTTTGGGTTGGCTATATTCATATTTTAGGATGGGCGTTATTTATTGTAATGATTTTGCTAAACTGGAAATTTGCTATTGTATTTTTCGTTCTTTTATTCATTTTAAGAGTACTGCCAATTTTGGAAAATATTGGCGAATTTTTGATGCGCGGTTTCATAAATGGAAATCGTAATATTTCCAACTGTAATACAATAACAATAAAAAATTCATATGAAATTATTGATGTAATTGGCGAACCTGAATTTGATAATTCTGCCAGAAAAAACCATCATGTATTTGCGAACATTGGATATAGTGAATTCGTTGTAAGTCAGGCAATAAAATTAGGTCTTGCCAATGAATTTTTACTTATATCGAGTAGAATTAATGAGAAAAGCAAAGCAGAGAAGTTATTTTCGGGCTCATTTAGACATCATGAATCAGATTATCTTTTTAATTTGGAAGATTTTATGTCCTATGATGAAATGGATCATTTATTTGATTTAAAATTCGAATCTTCAGAGTTTAGACAGGCTCTTAATAAAATCAGATGCGAGCTAGCCGAGTTTAAAGAAAAGGACGATAGCTTTTTTAACGAAATCTTTTTTGAATCGATTACTTCATTTGGCTATTATTGTATTTCTATTGGAGTAAGTGATCCAAACTATTGGGAAAATATATACGATCGAATAGGTTTGAATTATACGTCAAATTGCCCGAACGGGAATGAACCTTTCGATGAATATTGATTGTGAATAGGTTAATTATGAAAAAAAATGAAAGTAATTTAATAAAGTATACTCAGGACTATTTTTCCAAATATTATGAGGACAAATTAACCGAAGAAGATGCCATGACAGTTCAACACCGTCCAAGTTTGTATCCCACCCATTGGGTGGGGATTGGCCTTTTAAGCGGCGGAATCAATTTTTAATACTACTTCATTATTTCCATGATAAAATTTGTATCCCACCCATTGGGTGGGGATTGGCCGTTTAAGCGGCGGAATCAATTTTTAAAACTACTTCATTATTTCCATGATAAAAGCCGTAACTGCTCCACTTCCACGATGATGCGTCATTCACCAATCCACGCTTTATAGGATTATTATGACAATATTCTATCGCTTTCCACACTGTTTCCGGTGTCCGACAATTATGATCATAACAACGACGTTGCCAAAAAGCATGTTTTCTTACACCATTACGAGTAACTTTCAGTTTATCTAATAATGGCGATTTTGTCTTTATCATTTTGTCAAGAATTCTGACCGCCGATTCCCTCTTGATTTCGCCAATTATACGGCCAACTTTGTTCCCCTCCGCCGGAATAATGACCAAATGGATATGTTCTGGCATTAATACATACCCAATCAATCGAAATCCATATTTCTCTCGCATGAAGCTAATGGCATCAATAATTATCTTTCGATTCTCGTTATTTGTTATAAGAGGCACCTTTTTATGTGTTCCGAATGTAATAAAGCGTGTTCGACCGTCATCATCAAAATGCCTTAATTTCATAATTGGAATATAATAATAATATCATTCCATATAAAGTTATTTATCAGATCAATTCTTAAAAAACCCACCCAATGGGTGGGATACAATTTTCAGAACGCTTTCGCAGTAGTAATCCATCAAAATACCCACCCAATGGGTGGGATACGAATTTAATTATATAAGAATTTTGAACATTTCCGCACCCCTTCTTAAAATGGCTCAAAAAGGCCAAAACCTGCCAAAAAGGCCCCAAAAACCATAAAAAAATGGAAGTTTACAAGCGTTCTTTCTTTTCCGAGGAAAGAGGGGGGAGGCCTCGAATCGAAAACCTTTTTTTGTAAACTTCCATATTCAGGATAAATATCAATACTCATCCTGTCAAGAGTTGCAGGAAAAGTACGCGAATTTTGCGTTTGGCTTATTTATAGGTTTTTTGACTTGACATAAGACATTCAATTTAATAAATTTACCGACTGAATTATCAAAACCGGAGAATCTGAATTTTCCGGCAGTAAATAACCAGGTGAGACTTGAGGTGTAAACTTGATACTGAAATTCATCACAGAAATGAGTTAAGCCGTTGAATAAGATTTACACCAATATTACCGAATTCAAAACTATCAAATTTTTCTCTTTAATTTCCATATTAATATTATTATTAGCAATTCCTGTATTTGGTCAGGGTACCACCGGCACCGCTGCCGTCATTGATGTCACTGAAGACTCGATTTCGACAAATATGGGAAGTATAACCCCTCCTGATGTCACTCCGGTTAATGTCAAAAATGTTATTGTTATAGATAATCCTAATGACGATGGCGAAGCGATCAGAATTAGCTGGGATAAATCAGTCGATGATGTTCCAGATGGTAAGGTCACCGCTTATAAGATTTTCCGTTCAACCAGTAGAGATGGCGATTTTGTTGAAGTTGGCAATCAAACCTCGGGCGATTCGGAATATACCGACAGCCATACTGAAGATGGAACTGAATTTTATTATTATGTCAGTGCTGTTAATGAGTTAAGAGATAACGGCGAAGTTTTATGGTCGGTCCAGTCCGAATCTGATATTGCCGGTCCGGTTAAATCATCGGCTCAATGGTTTGACATGGGTCGTATCAATGTCTTAATCGGGACGATTTTGATCTGTGCATTTATCCTTTACTTTATATGGGCGGCAAAATCAGGCAAAGACTTATATATCAGGAAGATTGCCGGATTAGATGCGGTTGATGATGCTGTCGGTCGCGCCACCGAGATGGGCAAAAAAGTGTTTTTTATTCCCGGCATTAATGATATGGATAATGTCCAGACAATTGCCGGTTTAACAATATTGGGTCGCGTGGCGCAATTAACCGCCGAATACGAGACCTGGATCGAGGTTCCTGTTTGCAAATCGCTGGTTATGATTACGGCCAGTGAGACGGTTAAAGAATCTTATGCCAAAGCGGGAAGACCAGATGCCTTCCATGAGGATCAGGTTCATTATGTAACTGATGACCAATTTGGTTATGCGGCGGCGGTGGATGGTATGTTTGTTCGTGAAAAACCGGCCGCTATCTTTTATATGGGCGCGTTTTTCGCCGAATCGCTGATTATGGCCGAAACCGGAAACTCTGTTGGTGCTATTCAGATAGCCGGAACCGGGCAACCTTCGCAGTTGCCGTTTTTTGTCGCTGCTTGCGATTATACATTGATCGGCGAGGAACTTTTTGCTGCTTCAGCTTATCTTTCCAAGGAACCGAGACTACTTGGTTCGCTCAAGGGTCAGGATATGGGTAAAGCGGTCATTCTGGTGGCGATTTTACTCGGAATTTTGCTGGAAACATTTAATATCTTCCAGCTTTCAAATTTCTTTACGGTTATTGGTTGATTGAGGTAATATAGAAAGATGAGACGCGAAATACCAATGTTTATCACCGCTGTTGTCGGTGTTGTCTTTGTTATTCAATATTTTATTCCTCATTGGCCATTTAATCAAATGAATGCCTGGTTCTCTGACTGGTTTTCGATTATTGCCGCCTGCGCCATCTGGCTGGGTGCTCTTAATCTCATGAAAATTTCGGCAAATAAAGTATATAAGAAAAAATCTGACTGGGGTTATTCAGCGGTTATTATTGTTTGTTTTCTGATTACAGTTATAATTGGCCTGACCGGTGGAGAGAGTTTCCGGGCTTTTGGAACCGGTTTTGACTGGATTTATAGGTTTATATATATTCCGTTATCGTCAACTATGTTTGCACTTTTGGCGTTTTTTGTTGCCTCGGCATCGTATCGAGCCTTCCGGGCCAGGAATTTTGAGGCAACGCTTTTACTTGTCGCCGCCTTCCTGGTGATGATAGGCCGGGTTCCGATAGGTGATGCTGCCGTTGGATTACTTAATTATATTGGCCTATCAGTACCCGACGCCATCATGCCATCAAGTATTGCTACCTGGATTATGAATGTGATTAATGCCGCTGGCCAAAGAGCAATTATGATCGGTATCGCACTCGGTATTGTTTCGACATCTTTGCGGGTAATTCTTGGTATTGAACGAGCCCATCTGGGGGGAGATTGATCATGAAAAAAGAATGGCTCGTTTATCTCGGCATGTTAATAGTGGCAATAGTATTATTCTTTTTTGTCACCGACCCGATTACGTTCTCGCCAACTGTATCATTTATTATCATTGGCCTGATACTATTAGCTCTTGTTTATATTTTTGTTCGAACTATTCAGGGTAATTTTGTCGGTCGGAAAACTGTTTTTATCTTTGTAGGAATTGCGGTGATTCTGCCGTTTTTTATGACCGTGACCCAGAAGATAGAATTATCTCCGGAAGTCGAATCGCTATATACTTCCCTTGGCGATTTACAACCCGGTTCCAAAGTCTTGATTTCTTTTGATTACGATCCGCCATCAGCACCGGAACTTCAGCCGATGGCCGAGACATTTTTCTATTATTGCTTTAAAAATGATTTAAATGTTTTGATTATGGGACTTTGGCCGCAAGGTCCGCAACAAGCCGAATTGGCCGTTCAAAAAGCATTGGAACAGCCCGATATAGCCGCTAAAAATATTGAATATGGCGTTGATTATATAAACCTCGGTTTTCAGGCTGGGAATGAATTTGTTATTCAAAGAATGGGCGGCAGCTTCAAGAGCATGTTTCCGACCGATTTTTACGGAACGCCGTATGATTCGCTGCCGCTGGCCGATGGGGTCACTAATTTCTCAAATATTGATTTTTCGATGAATCTATCTGCCGGTTATCCGGGAACGATTGAATGGGTTCAGGTCGCTGTTGACAGATATGGAGTTAAACTGGGAGCAGGGAACACCGCTGTTCAGGCTCCGCAGGTTTACCCCTATCTGAATTCAGGACAGATAAAAGGTTTGCTGGGTGGATTAAACGGTGCCGCCGAATTTGAAAAAGTTGTTGGTGTGATTGGTAAGGGAACCAAATTTATGGTTTCGCAATCAGCGGCGCATGTTGTTGTAATTGCGTTTATTATAATTGGCAATGCAGCTTTCTTCCTCGGTGAAAAACGAAAGAAATCCAAGGCTGCCGAGAAAAAAGAAGCTTAGGCTGTTATTATTAGGATAGATTGAGTATGGAAATGGCTGATTTAATTGGAATCTGGATAGGCGCCTTTTTGACACTGGGTATTATCTCATTTTTGTATGGCGATAATCCCTGGTATAAATTATGCGAAGCGATTTTTGTTGGTGTCTCGGCCGGATACTGGTTTATCACGCTCTTTTGGGATAACATTTATAGCAAATTTTATGTTGGTGTCACTCAGGACGGGAATTATATGCTTCTGGTTGGTGGCGTCCTTGGATTTTTGATGCTGATGCGACTTATTTCCAAGATCGGATGGATTTCCCGCTGGCCGCTGGCATTTGTTGTCGGGGCGATTGCAGGATTTTACCTGATAAACTATTTTTCATCGAATGTGATGCAACAGGTTAATTCCACTATCATGCCGTTGTTTGGCTCCGGATATGGTGATCCTATTTTTTCGGCATCGTTTGGGAATGTTATTAATAAAATTATTATAGCCGGTGGAACCTTTACCGGTCTGGTCTATTTCTTCTTTTCCAAGGAGCATAAAGGTGCTTTTGGAGCAACCGCCAAAGTTGGTATCTGGGTGATAATGCTAA
>DAOUVS010000018.1 GCA_030667525.1 Candidatus Zixiibacteriota bacterium
GGACGTCATTCAGGAATTCTGCCATTCAAATTTGGTAATTTCAATCGCGGTGGCCGATTTATAAGAAATGTTGGTTACTATTGGGCAGCCTCGGAATACTGGGATGCGCTCGCCTCGTTTGATTATAATGAAAGCTATGGGATCAGTTATAATGCCGCTCTTAAATATAATGTCCGGTATAAATTCTCAGGTAGTATCTCAGGCACATATAATAATGAATCATATTACAGCGACTATAATCAGGTTAAAGGAAAACGGTGGAGTCTGAAGTTCAATCATTCTCAAACCGTTTCACCGACCTTCAGCATTCGAGCCAATGGGCATTTTATCTCTGATAAAAGATATTACACCGATTATTCAAACAATCAGGATGACCGTCTTAACAGAAGTTTGACCAGCCAGTTATCGTTTTCCAAACGGTTTGGCAATGTGTCAATGAGTGGTCAGTTTAAACATACCGATGATATTGACAAGGAAACCCGCACTGATTTATTGCCATCGTTGTCAATTTCATTTCCATCAGGGGCTATTTTTGGCACGCCGCCCAAAGACAGCGATGGTAAGAGCCTGAGAAAGTGGTATCATGGTATCATGTCGGGCTATTCAGTCAACTTCCGCAATTACAGCCAGCGTCATACAATCACAGAAATAACAAATGTCGATACGACTATTATTGGCACCGATACAACAATTACGATTGATAGTACAAGTAATCGAAGTCGAAAAGAGTATATGACGGCGAATCATAGAACAAGGTTATCGGCTCCGTTCAAGATATTTTCTTATTTGAAACTGAATCCCTCATTCAGCTATAATGAAACCTGGGCCAAAATCTTTCAGACCGATCAAAGCGATTCCCAAAATATTAATGCCGCAACCGGCTACCGTCGCTATCAGTACAGTGCGGGAGTTAGCGCCTCAACTGATTTGTATGGCACAATCAACCCGAATATCTTTCTGTTGGAAGGACTACGGCATGTTTTAACCCCATCGGTTGGTTTTTCATGGGCACCGGAGCTTAAACGACATGAAAATGAAATGTCTTATGTTGGCGCCGGTTCCGGAAGCAGTAAAAGAAAATCGATGAGCTTTTCATTGAGACAATTGTTTCAGGCCAAGGTCAAATCTGGCGAAAGTTCAAAAAAGTTAGACCTTCTGACCGTTAACAGTTCTTTTGGTTATAATTTTGAGGCAACCGGAAGAAAGCTTTCCAATCTATCAACATCGGCGCAGACCTCGCTGTTAAGGAAGATTAAAATTTCGGCGAATATGAGTCACGATCTTTATATACCGGGGACCGAAAATTTGCGCTGGTGGTCACCGTATTTATTGAGTTTTTCATTATCTACCACATTCAATACCAGCGGTATTTTAGGCCAATACGAACAACCGGAAGAAGAGAATGGGAATTTTCCGGCCAAATCAATGGGGCAGGGTGATTCAAAGCAGGGATGGAGTTTCTCTTTAACGCATCATTATAACGAATCTGGCAGGGGAAGTTCGTTTCGAAAGACTCATACAGTTAATTATAGCCTCAATGTTAATCTTACGCCAAATCTCAATATCGGTTATAGGCAATATTATGATTTTGCCAGAGCAAAAACTGTCTCCCGCTCAATGACAATTCGCAGGAAACTGCATTGTTGGGAGGGCCAATTTTCATGGGTGATAGACGGATCAAACGCCGGTTTCCAATTCAGATTAAATGTCGTTTCTATCCCGGAAATCAAGTACGAAAAGTCAGAATCTGGCACCCGAAACTCATATTACTAAGGCTGACAGCCGAAATTGTCTCTGAACCCGCAATATTACTGCAAAAAATTAAATAATTCTTGATTATTTTTGTTGACAAGCCATTTACAAAGCATTTTTCTATCAAAAAAGGGAAAAACCACTAACCTTAAACCGTAAAGGAATAACGGAATGACTAAGGAAGAAATGATTGGCATGATTGCCGACGACGCCGGAATTAACAAGCGTCAAGCCTCCGATGCATTACACAGCTTTATCGGAAACGTAACCAAGAACCTCAAGAAGGGCAATAAAGTTAGCTTTGTTGGATTTGGTACCTTCTCAGTTTCTAAGAGAAAAGCCCGCGTTGGCCGCAACCCGCAGACCGGCGCCAAGATCGACATCCCTGCCACCAAGGTTCCGCACTTCAAAGCTGGAAAGTCATTGAAAGAAGCTGTCAAAAAGTAGTGTAAAACGAAATGTTTTAATAATAAGGCAGAGTTAGACTCTGCCTTATTTTATTTGTTTAACCTGCGACAGACAGAAAATTATTAAATTCATATAAAATGATATTTGATTAACAAATGACCTCACGAAAGAACAAAGAGAATACTGACAAAAAGAAGCGAATTCTGGGCATTCTTCTGTTGATTTTTTCGCTGCTTTTGATTGTTTCTCTGGCTACCCATTCAGGATACGATGATCGTCGGATTATTGATCAGGATAATCCATTTGAAATCAATTTTGATAATCAAGTCGGAATAGTTGGCGCTTTTACATCGTATATATTGTTTTTCTTTTTCGGTTGGATATCGTTTTATATTCCGTTTATGATAATGCTGGTTTCTTTTTCTATTCTCGATTTTGGCTGGAGAAAGAAACTAATATTACCGTTTTGGGGAATATTTTCAATTTCCATCCTGACCACAATGATTTTGAATGTCTCTTTATTGTCTTCGTTTGAATATGCCATTGATCATTTCAGAGCGTATGGTGGATATATTTTCTTTTATCTTACATTTCCGTTGATGAAGGTTGTTGGCGTCACCGGCTCGTTTTTAATACTGGGGGGGGGAATTTTTGTCTGGCTCGCTTTGCTTGGCCATTATTTTGGTCTTCATAATATAATTTGGGATCGTCCTGGAAAGATAGGATTTGGCACTGCTGGCCGCGCGATCAGCGAGGTTTTTTCGTCATTTGGTCGACTTTTCGGCGGTCTGCCATCGAAATTAAAGGAACGTAAAGAAAGAAAGCTGGCTGAAAAATATAATATCCCCGATGATGACGACACAACTGGACTGCCGAAACCTGAGGCTCCCTCGGCTAATACAGAGTTGGAACTTGAGGACAAAGAGATCGATTTTGATCCTGAAAAATCAAAAAAGAAAGTTACAATTAAGCGGAAGGCTTCTCAGAAACCGGTGGAAATTGGGCAGACAACGTTGGATTATGATTTTCCCGGGCTGGATTTATTGGAGGATAATCCGGATGGCGGCATCTCTGTTAACCCGGACGAGTTAGCTTTTACCGCCCGTGCTCTTAAAGAAACACTTGAGACATTTGATATAACTATTGACGGCCAAATAGATAAACATCCAGGGCCGATTATCACAAGATATGAATTCAAACCTGCTGCCGGAGTAAAAATAAATAGGATAATAAATCTTTCCGATGATCTGGCGCTGGCTTTGAAGGCAAAAAGAATCAGGATTGTGGCACCCATCCCCGGTAAGGCGTTGATCGGTATTGAAATTCCGAATCGTCATGCAAAAATGGTCTATCTAAAAGAAATATTGTCATCGGATGTATATCCTGACCGGCGACATAAACTCCCGTTGGCACTTGGTAAAACAATCTCTGGTAAACCGTTTGTGACCGACCTGACTAAAATGCCTCATCTACTTATTGCCGGGGCAACCGGATCGGGGAAATCGGTCTGTATCAATGCTATTATAACATCGCTTCTATATCGACTTCACCCGGATGAAATAAAACTGATTTTTATAGACCCTAAAATGCTTGAGTTATCGGTTTATGCCGGGATACCGCATCTGGGACGGCCGGTTGTGACTAATTCCAAGAGAGCGGAAAAGGTTTTGGCTGATGCTGTTGTTGAGATGGAAAACCGATATAAGAAGTTGGCCGGGGTAGCTGTTCGCAGTATTCAGGATTATAATGCCAAGCAGAAAAATAATGAAGAAAAATTACCTTATATTGTGATAATCATTGATGAGTTGGCCGACATGATGATGGCGGCATCATCGTCGCGAATCGAAATGCTGATTACCCGACTGGCGCAGATGGCGCGAGCGGTTGGTATCCATCTGATACTGGCGACACAAAGACCATCGGTTGATGTTATCACCGGTCTGATTAAGGCAAACTTCTCGGCCCGCATCGCCTTTCAGGTGGCGACTAAAATTGATTCGCGAACCATTCTTGACGGCAATGGCGCTGAAAAACTTCTTGGCAATGGTGATATGCTTTTCTTACAGCCGGGCCAACCGGAACCAATCAGATTACATGGAGCGTTTATATCAAGCGCCGAAACAGACCGCTTAGTCAAATTTATGTTGGCACAAATTCCCGAAGAAGAGATCGTTCCTGATGAGGTCCAGCAAAAGCAACAGGAAGCCAGGGATGCCATCGATCTTAGTGATCCGATATTTATCGAGGCGGCCAGTACAGTAATTCAACACAAGCAGGGTTCGGTTTCTTTGCTGCAAAGAAAACTTGGTATTGGATATCAAAGGGCGGCCCGATTGATTGATAAACTTGAAGAGGCCAAGATTGTCTCAGCCTATGACGGCAGCAAAGCTCGTGAGGTTCTAGTTGACCGCGCCTATCTTGATGAACTTCTTGCTTTACGTTCATTAACCGGACGGAACTGAGCGCTGTTGTCTTGCGTATAATCGATTATGAGAAATAAACTTAAAAGTCTTTTAATCCTGGGACTATTTTGCCTGATTGGTTTAACCGCTTATTCCGCTGACAAATTCACTCTGATAAAAAACAAAATTGATTCGGCGAAAGTTGCTTCTTTTGGTGTCTTAATAACTATTGAATCAAGGATATTTGATGAAATAGATAGTTTGGCCGGACAGATAATATTGGCCAAGGATGGCCGTTATCGAGCTGAGTTGGGCGGTGATATCTATTTAAATGATGGCAAGACTAACTGGGAATATTCGGCCGAGAATAATCAAGCGACAAAAAGAGAATTGTTGGAAGGAGAATTGAGCAACAATCGGCTGTCTTTCTTTAAGGATTTGGATTCGTACTATAAGAGTTCGATTGTAAAGCAGGATTTAGTATATAAGTTAATTAAATTGGACAATTCCGATAAGGCACTTCCAGATAGTATGACTGTTTACCTCAATAATAAAACTCATCAAATTTCAAAGATTGAATATTACGATTTAAACGAAGATCTAAATTCTGTTTATATAACCGAAGAATATTACGAAGATGTAATCAAAGACAATCTATTTGATCTAAACCTGCCTGATTCGGTCGAGATCATCTCACTCCCATAGGTCATTTAACCAAATGAAATTCTTCCTAAAAAAACTCGGCTGTCCTAAAAACGATGTTGATGGTGATTTTATCACCGGCAAATTAATCGACGCCAGACATGAGCGAAGCGATGAGGATAGCGCCGAAGTTATCATAGTTAATACCTGTGGTTTTATTTTACCGGCGAAGGAAGAATCTATTAATGAAATTCTTCAATATGAGAAGCTTAAAGAGGATGGGCAGATCAAGCGGCTTTATGTCACCGGATGTTTATCACAGCGATATGGCAAGGAACTGAAGGATGAAATAAAAAATGTGGATGGAATCTTTGGTTTGGGCCGGATAAATGATTTAGTCAGTGCCATTGATAATAATTTGTCCAATGTTTTTTCTGTCACCGATAATGTCCGCAACGAACTTAATTATATAAGCGGCATGCCGCGATTTGTTGATGATATCTTTCCTTATGAATATCTGAAAATCGCCGATGGCTGTGATCGATTTTGCAGTTATTGTGCTATTCCGAATATCCGGGGCAAATACCGTTCGCGGCCTGCTGAAGAGATTTTATCGGAAGCCAAAATGCTAGCTGCAAATGGCAAGAAGGAATTGATTCTTGTTTCTCAAGAGGGGACAGGATATGGCCGCGATTTGAAAAATGGAAACTCGATTATAGATTTGCTAAAGGAATTGGAAACTCTTGATGGTATCGAATGGATTCGCCTGATGTATTTGCATCCAGAGTCGGTCACAGAGGAATTGATTGAATATATGACCGATTCTGAAAAAACTCTTGGGTATTTTGATATTCCGCTGCAGCATATAAACGATGGTATTTTAAAAGCAATGAATAGAAAGACTGATCGTAAAAGTATTGAAAGGATTTTGGGGAAAATCCGCAAGCTATCGCCGCACAATATTATCAGGACAACTTTTATTACCGGTTTTCCGGGTGAAACTGATAAAGAATTTGAGGAACTTTATAAATTTATTGAGGATTTCGAATTTGACCGTTTGGGGGTCTTCAAATACTCCAGCGAGGAGGGAACCTCGGCAAACAAGCTGATAGACCTGTTTCCTGACAAAGTGGTTGATTCACATTTGGAAATGCTGATGCTTTTGCAACAAAGAATTGCTTTTGAAAAAAATATTGCCTTGATTGACAGTATCCAAAAGGTTATTATTGACCAGGTTAAAAACTCAGATTTGGCTGAGGGGAGATCGATTGGCGATTGTCCTGAGATAGATCAAATTATCGAAGTCAAGGGCAATAAGTTAAAGATTGGCGATATTATCGAGGTGAAAATTAGCGCTGCCGATGGATACGATCTTTTCGCTGAGCCGATTGAAAGGTGAGTTATGAACAGATTTGACAAAATGGGGATTTTTCTATCGAAGCCGATTGCCTTATTGTTTGTTCTGATTTATTTCATGCAGTCGGCCTTGATTATCTATCTGGTAGATGATAAGTTCCAACTCGAAAAACAAATTGATTATCAGCAAAAACGTATTTTGGATCTGGAGGAAAAAGTTCAAATTCTGCAGGTAATCGAGGATTTCCAGATAGGTTTTACCGATGAGGAAAAGGTTGAACTGGCCAATGTTATTTCATCTGAGTGTGATAAGTATGATTATGATCCGCTTTTTCTGATTGCTTTGATATTGACAGAATCATCTTTTAAAAGGGGACAGGTATCATCAGTTGGGGCGCAGGGTTTAATGCAGATTCGTCCTTTTGTCGGGCGTAGCCTGGCTGATAAAGCCGGAGTTAACTGGGAAGCAAACGGGACCTTATTTGAACCGGAATTGAATATCCAACTCGGTTCACTTCATCTATTTGAAATGATGCTAAAATTTAAAGATGTTCACAAAGCGGTTATATCATATAATCTGGGAGAAACTGCGTTGCGTTCAAGAATGAGACTTAA
Source organism: Candidatus Zixiibacteriota bacterium (assembly GCA_030667525.1). Taxonomy (GTDB): domain Bacteria; phylum Zixibacteria; class MSB-5A5; order GN15; family PGXB01; genus JAAERC01. The sequence continues at coordinate 7,176 of DAOUVS010000018.1, forward strand.
TAAACCGTTACCAAAATCTTATTTGAACAAAGTAATGGGCAACTACGAAATGCTGAAGGAGCAATACAAAATCTAATGAAAACACGATTACTTATTTTAGGAATTATGGCACTGTTGATGATATCCGGCTGCACCTCCAATAAGACTAAAATGGTTAGTACGGTCGATGAACAGTTTCGATTGGCAAAAGGCGAATATGATAAGGGTAAATTCTTTAATTCTATCGACGCTTTTCAAAGAGTAATATTTAATTTTCCGGGAGCTACCGTTGTTGATACGGCGCAGTATTATCTGGCCCATTCCTATTATGGCAACAAAGAGTTTGAACTGGCAGCAGTAGAGTTTAACCGGTTGCTGGTAAATTATCCGCGCTCGGCTTTTATCGATGATGCTCAATATATGGTCGGTGCCTGCTACATGAAAAACTCGCCTTCCCACTTTGCTCTCGATCAGGAGGATCTAAAAAGGGCGATTGTGGCGATGGAAGATTTTATCATCGACAACCCCGATTCCCCACTCAAAGCCGATGCTCAAGCATCGATTCATGAAGCGCGGACAAAACTGGCTCGTAAAGAATATGAAAATGGTGTTACATATTTTAAGATTTATAGTTATGCAGCATCAAGAGTATATTTCCAGAAAGTTATCGATGAGTTTACCGACACCGAATATGCCTCCAAATCATTATTTAAAATAGCCGAATCGTTTTACAAACAAAAAAACTATACTGAATCTAAAACCAAGTTTGACAGCTTTTTAAGCCTTTATCCTGATGATGAGATGGTAGAAAAGACTCGTAAATATCTTGATAAAATGTCTGATAAATTAAACGGGGAAAATGCCGCAGGCTAGCCCAAATGATGGCGGCAATTGGGGGATAATGGGCGGGGCCTTTGACCCGATTCATAACGGTCATTTAATACTCGCCGAATCAGCTTTTGAAGCAAACAGCCTTGATGGGGTTCTCTTTATTCCCAGCTATAATCCGCCGCATCGCAGCTTAAAGCCGATTGCCGATTTTGAAGACCGGGTGAAAATGATCGAGTTGGCGATTGGCGGAAACAGCCGGTATTGTCTCAGCAGACTTGAGGAAAATATAGGTGGCCCGGGGTACACTCTCGCAATAATTAAGCATTTAAAGAATAACTATTCAAACACAAACTGGTTTCTTATTTTGGGTGCAGACAACATCGCTATCTTTGACAGTTGGTACAAACCTGAGGAAATAATCAAACAGGTGAAAATAATTGTTGGAGGTCGTCCCGGCTACAATAAGGAATATGAAAAATCGATCTGGCGAAATAAAATTGAGCGCTTCGATATGATTCAAACCGATGTTTCATCGACAACTATCCGTCAATTAATAAAAGATAATAATTCTATTGAAGGATTGCTGCCGGATTCGATTGGTAAGTTTATTCAAGATAAGGGACTTTATAAGTGAAAGATAAATCACTGTATTTAATAGATGGTTCAGCAATATTTTATAGGGCCTATTTCGCCTTCATCCGAAATCCTTTGATAAATTCGAAGGGTGAGAATACATCGGCAACTTATGGATTTCTGTATTCCATCATGAAAATATTAAAAGATGAAAAGCCTGATTATATCGCTGTCGTTTTTGATACCAAAGCACCGACTTTCAGACACAAGATGTACTCCGAATACAAATCGACCCGGGCTAAAATGCCTGATGATCTGGTGGAGCAGCTGCCCCGAATCAGAGAAGCGGTTGAGGCACTCAATATGGTTGCTTTGGAGAAAGAAGGATTTGAGGCTGATGATATTATCGGTACCTATGCTCGTTTGGGTGAAGAAAAAGGGATGAATGTCTGGATTGTCAGTGGTGATAAAGATATGTTTCAACTGGTATCGGATAGGGTGAAAATTCATAATCCCGGCAATGCGACAAAACCGACTGTGAAACTTGATGCCGCGGGAGTTGAAGAAAAATTTGGTGTCCCGCCTGATAAAGTCATTGATATGTTAGCACTGATGGGTGACGCTTCCGATCATGTTCCCGGTATCCCCGGAATCGGTCCCAAAACAGCGCTCAATTTGCTTAAGGAATTTGGCAGTTTTGACAATATTTTAGAATCGGCTGAAAAAATAAAAGCGAAGGGAACACGCCAGAAAGTCGAAGAAAATAAAGATAAGGCGTTGTTGTCGCGCCAGCTTGTTACAATCGATACAAATGTTTCACTGCCGGACAGTCTGGAGTCATTAAAAAGTGAAAAGCCGGATTTTGAAAAGGCCAAAAAACTATTTCTGGAATTAGAATTCAGAGGATTGCTTGACGAGTTGGCCCAACAATCGGGGCATCTTGATTTAAAACTCGGCGAAGGCGATCCGGTGCAACAGAAACCAGCCAAAGATGTGGAATATATTTGTGTTGACACTATTCCAAAATTTAAAGAGATGCTGGGCGAATTTGAAAATGTCAAAGAGATTGCGGTTGATACCGAGACGACGTCACTGAATACTCTTGAAGCAGATTTGGTTGGTATTTCTTTTTGCGCAAAGCCGGGAAGAGCATTTTACTTACCAATCGGACATGATGATACAAGTCGGAATTTGCCTCAAAAAGAAGCATCTAAACTGATATCTGAACTATTAACCGATAAAACTATTCAGAAAATCGGGCAAAATATAAAATATGATCTTGAAATATTTCATCGGGCCGGATATGATATTGATCCGATATCGTTTGATACGATGCTTGCCTCGTATGTTATCAGTCCTTCCGGTCGAAGACATGGACTTGATAGTCTCGCCTTTGAATATTTTAATTATCGGATGCAGCCAATATCTGATTTGATAGGGAAAGGTGCCAAACAAACGACCTTTAATACGGTCGCTGTTGATACGGCTGTCTTTTATGCCGCCGAGGATGCCGATTATACTTACCGTTTGCGCGGCGTTTTGGCTCCTCAAATTGATGAGTTGAATCTTCAGAATCTATTTTACAATATAGAACTTCCGCTTATCAAAGTATTGGCATCAATTGAAGAGGAGGGGGTTAAGGTCGATGCAGATTATCTTGGAAAAATGTCGCTCGATATGGAAGGACAACTTCATAAGATAACAAATGATATATATTCCGAAGCTGGTCAGGAATTTAATATCAATTCGACTCAACAGCTTTCGAAAATTCTTTTCGAGGACCTGAAACTTCCGACAAAAAGCAAAACAACCAAAAAGACCGGATATTCAACCGATGTTAAGGTGCTGGAGGAACTGGCAGAGATTCATGCCTTGCCAAAATTGATTCTTGAATATCGGCAGTTGACCAAACTGAAAAGTACCTATATCGATGCGATCCCTAAATTGATTAATAAGGAAACCGGTCGGGTGCATACATCGTTTAATCAAACGATTGCCGCTACCGGACGGTTGTCATCGACCGAGCCGAATCTTCAGAATATACCAATTAGAACAGAGATTGGAAGACAGATAAGGAAAGCGTTTGTACCTCGCAACGAAAATTATGAACTGCTGGTGGCCGATTATTCTCAAGTTGAACTAAGAATTCTGGCTCATATCACAAATGATAAAACATTGATTACTGCCTTCAAAAATAATGAAGATATTCATTCCCGCACCGCGGCTGAAGTTTATGGTGCCGATATAAATAATGTTTCACCAGAGATGCGTCGGGCAGCCAAAACGGCCAATTTTGCAATTATTTATGGTGTCTCGGCATATGGTTTATCGCAACAGACAGAACTTAATCTGGGAGAATCTAAAGATTTTATTGACACTTACTTAGAGAGATATCCCGGAATAAAAACTTATATGGATGAATCGATTAAATTTGCCCGCGAAAAAGGCTATGTAAAAACACTTCTTAATCGTATCAGATATCTGCCGGAGATAAATTCCAAAAACTATCAGATGCGTCAGTTTGCCGAGCGGATCGCTATCAACACGCCAATTCAGGGAACCGCCGCAGATATGATTAAAATCGCCATGATAAATATTCATAATAATATGTTGAATTTAAAATCTAAAATGACTCTTCAGGTGCATGATGAATTGGTGTTTGATATGTATAAAAAAGAATCTGAAGAGTTGCAGAAAATTGTTCGGGACGGGATGGAAAAGGCGCTCAATTTAAAAGTTCCGGTGGTTGCCGATATGGGAGTTGGTCCCAACTGGCTGGAGGCAAAGTAGAGATTAATATGCTGATTGGTTTGACAGGTTTGATCGGATCGGGTAAAAGCGAAGTCGCTCGAATTTTCGAGAAAAATGGAGCTTTTGTTATCTCGGCTGATAAAATCGGTAAAGATGTGGTCGAAAATAATAAGTCGATTCTAAAAAAACTTGTCGTCGCATTCGGTCGGGATATAATTTCAAAATCAGCAAAATTGAACCGAAAACAACTTGGCCGACTTGCTTTTTCCTCGGAATTAAATAAGGAAAAACTCAATAAAATTGTTCACCCGGCTCTGCTCAAGGAACTTTCGAATCAGGTAAATAAAGCAAAAAATAGATATGAGCTGGTTGTTATAGATGCCGCCTTGTTAACCTACTGGGGATGGGACAAAAAGGTTGATAAAACGATTCTGGTTGCCACTAATCTGCGGAAACGAATTCAGCGGTTAAAGGCGAATGGTTACACCGAATCTGAGGTAAAAACTCGGACAAAATCTCAACTAAAATTACCCGAATTATACAAAAGATCAGATTATATTTTAACCAATAATACGACCCTCAAAATACTCGAAAAAAAAGTAGAAAATATCATCGCCGGTTTGTCTAAAAGGGGTTGACAACCTCTTTTAATCTGGTTTATTTCACGAAAATATTAATTGGTTACAAATTGATAACAGGAGGTATAATGCCACTCCTTGATTCTAAATCGGGTAAGATTCTCAAAGAATACTCTATAGATGAGTTAAAAGAACGCGCCAATTATATGCGCGGTTTGGATTTGATTTCGCTTTGTTCGGCCAAGTCCGGGCACTCCGGCGGAACCCTATCGATGTTTGATATTTTATCGGCACTTTATTTAAAAGTTGCCAAACATGATCCTAAAAATCCTGAGTGGGAAGATCGTGACAGAGTTATCTGGTCGGCCGGACATAAGGCTCCGGCTCTTTATGTTTCACTCGCTATTTCAGGCTATTTTCCGGAAGAGGAAACGGCTACACTAAGAATGCTTGGTTCACCGCTTCAGGGACATCCGCATCGGAAAGAATTGCCGGGAATTGAAATCTCATCCGGTTCACTCGGTCAGGGTCTTTCGGTTGCCGTTGGTGTTGCTCTGGCAGCCAAGCTGGACAAAAAAGATTATAAGGTTTATGCCATAACTTCTGATGGCGAGCAACAAGAAGGCTCAATGTGGGAAGCAATTATGGAAGCGGGCAATTTCAAACTGAATAATCTTATCACTATCCTTGATCTGAATCGTCTGCAAATCGATGGCTGGACCAAAGATGTTCAATGTATTGATCCTATTGCGGACAAATATATAGCTTTCGGCTGGGATGTTATTGAAATCGATGGTCACAATATGGAAGAGATAGTTGCCGCTTTTGAAAAAGCCGGTAAGTCCACTGAAAAACCGACGCTTATTCTTGCCAATACAATCAAGGGTAAGGGTGTCAGCTTTATGGAAGATCAGGCCGGCTGGCATGGTAAACCTCCGAAATATGATGAAATGATCAAAGCTCTTGAAGAACTTGGCCTTTCTGACACATTTGATCTGGACGCCTACTTCAAAGTTGGCACCGATCATTTTGAGAAAGTGGAAAAGAAACTGGCCGACAAGATGCCGAAATTCTCACGCGATTTCTGGTGGAACACACAGGACGTTATGAAAACCGAGATGGACCCAACCAGAAAAGGCATGGGGCGGGCGCTTGATGAATATGGTGACGACAAACGGATCGTTTGTATTGGCGCCGATATCTCCGGTTCGATCACTATTTCGGAATTTTATAAAAATCATCCCGAACGCAAAGATCGCTGGATCTCAGTTGGTATCGCCGAGCAAAGTGGTACAACTGTTGCCGCCGGATTGGCCAAAGAAGGAAAAATTCCGGTTTTTGGTACTTATGGTGTATTTTCGTCGGCCCGGAATCTTGATCAATTACGCGTTTCGGTTTGTTATAACGATGCTAATGTAATCATTGTTGGGGCGCATGGCGGAGTTTCAGTTGGTCCCGATGGCGCAACCCATCAGGAACTGGAATCACTTTTCCAGATGTGCGGATTGCCAAATATGAATGTCGGTTGCCCGGTAGATTCGATTGAAACCAAACGGATGATGAAATCTATGCTGTTTGATTTTGTCGGACCAAAATATATCCGGTTTGCCCGCGAAGCGACTCCGATTGTTACTGATGAAAAGACACCATTCAAATTCGGTACTGCCAATGTTTTCCGGTTCCGCGGTGAGCAGCCGATGTTTAAGGATGCTTTTGAGGTCAAGTTCTCGAATGAATACAAATCTGAAAATGAAGATTTGACTATTATTTCAAATGGACCGGAACTTGCTGAGTCGCTAAGGGCGGCCTGGATACTCAAAACCGATTATAATATCGAAACCAGAGTTATCAATATGCATACAATGAAACCGCTGGATCGTGTCGCTGTTCTGAATGCTGCTGTTGAAACCAAGGCTATTATTACTGCCGAGGAACATCAGGTTGGAGGATTGGGAAATCAAATCGCGGGAATTTTTGTCACTGGTGGCAATGAAAAGACGATTCCGTTCGGTATGATCGGTGTTCAGGATAGATTCGGTGAATCTGGATTACCATGGCAGTTGGTCAAGGAGTTTGAATTGGCCGCAGAATTTATTGTCGAAAAAGCGAAGAGTTTACTTAAACTGAAATAACAAATCAGATATAGCTGATCGTTGTTGGGAGGAAAAATGAAATTTGCCGAGAGAATGAAACGGCTGGGAACCGAGACCGCTTTTGAAGTGCTGGCTCGTGCCAAACAACTTCAGGCGGAGGGTAAAGAGGTTATCCATCTTGAAATCGGTGAACCTGATTTTGATACGCCGAAATATATTTGTGATGCTGCTATTCAGGCAATAAAAGATGGTTATACTCACTATAACCCGTCGGCCGGATATCCGGAAGTCAGAAAAATCATCTCTGATGAAATAAATAAAACCCGCCGAATAAATACCAATTTTAATCAAGTAGTGATTGTTCCGGGTGGAAAACCGGTGATGTTTTATGTTATCTTTGCCTTGGTTGACAAAGATGACGAAGTGATCTACCCCAATCCCGGATTCCCGATTTATGAGTCATTGATTAATTTTGTCGGTGCCAAATCGGTGCCGATTCCGCTCAAGGAAGAGAATGATTTTCGTCTCGACGTTGATGAGTTGGAATCATTGGTAACGCCCAAAACAAAATTGTTAATTATCAATTCACCTCAAAATCCAACCGGCGGCTCTTTGACTAAAGGTGATCTTGAACGGATTGCCAAAATAGCGGTTGATAATGATCTTTGGGTTCTCTCTGATGAGATTTATTCGCGGATCATCTATGAAGGCAAATTCGAATCGATTACGCAGTTTCCAGGTATGGTCGAAAGAACCATCATTCTTGACGGCATGTCGAAAACCTATGCTATGACCGGATGGCGAATTGGATATGGAGTGATGCAGGAAACTTTGGCCGGACATGTGGCGCGATTGGCAACCAACTGTAATTCCTGCACCTCAGCTTTTACTCAGATCGCTGCCGGTGCCGCATTAACCGGACCACAAACCGATTCTGAGAATATGGTAGCGGAATTTAAGAAAAGACGCGATATCATTGTTGATGGTCTCAATAGCATTGATGGGATTACCTGCAAGAAGCCGCTGGGAGCCTTTTATGTGTTCCCCAATATCAAAGCTGCGGGGAAGACATCGAAAGAGATGGAGACACTTCTGCTTGAAACATATGGCGTCGCCGCATTGGCTGGGACTTCATTTGGTAAGCATGGCGAAGGTTATCTCAGATTCTCTTATGCCAATTCGGTTGAAAATATTGAAAAGGCGTTGGCCAAGATCAAGACCTGTTTTGGCGATATTATGAAATAATATTTGTTTTATTTTAAATGATATGCCGGATGATTTTAGAATTCTGAAATCATCCGGTTTTTTTATGTTTGAAATTTTGATTTAAGGAGTATTAATTATAAATATGAAACATGGAATTATTGTAAAGAATATAGCCGATCTTCGCGCCAAACCAGATTTTCGTTCTGAGCGAAAAAGTCAACTGTTGTTCAATGAACCGGTAACAATTGGAAAATATCAAAATGGCTATTGCCGGGTAATTCAGCCGGACGGTTATTTTGGATGGGTTAGTGAAAATGCCGTGAAGACATTATCAGAGACAAAATTAAAAAACTATTTGCTAACACTTAAATGTAGAGTAAAAGCAAAAACAGCAAAAATTAATAATTCAAATAGTGCCACAGCTTCTTTGCCCAAAATATTATTTTATGGTACAAAAGTAGCAAACTTAAAAAGGCAAGGAAATTATTCTGTTTCAAAAGATTCTGAAGGACACGGTTTTAGAATATCGAAAAGTAATTTGGCGTTTTTCAAACCTACCAAAATCGTAAAACCTTTTGATATTATAAAAGAAGCAAAAAGATTTTTGGGAGTGCCGTATCTCTGGGGTGGTATTAGTTCTTTTGGGTTTGATTGCTCCGGCTTTGTCAGGACAATATTTGGATCATTTAATATTGAACTTCCTCGTGATAGCAAAGATCAATTTAAATGCGGACAGAAGATAGCAGTTGATAATATAAGACCGGCCGATTTGCTTTTTTTCAAGGGACATGTGGCGATCGCAATTGACAAAGATAAATTTATTCATGCCTCTTTAGGCGAGGGGGGCGTGGCGATAAATTCTTTAAATCAAAATAAAATTAATTACAGAAAAGACCTGCATGAAATATATTTGAGCGCCAGGAGGGTTTTACTATAAATATTAGAAGTTTTATATTAGATCTGGCTCTGAAAAAAGATTTCACCGTTTCGGGAGGTTCTGCAGAGACCAAGAGAAATGCTTTTGTGTCAATCGATAATAGAAATTTTGGCGAGGCAGCCGGATCGGTTTTTTATGGCCCTGATGAAAAGCAGATAACGCTTGATATTGATAAGGGTATTTCACATTTGTTATTGATAGAAAAACCGAGCGTATCCGATCTGATTGATCTGAATAGTTTGGCAATTAACTCCATCTCCAAATCGGCTCTGATAGCGGCGCTTATTCATAAGATATCTTCCGACAAAAATCAGTTCCCCTGGGATATTGTAAAACTTCCTGAACCGATAAAAATAAATAGTTCGTTCACTGTCTGTATTTCTGATCCTGAAACGATGCTGGAAGAAATAAAAAACTCTGCCTACCCGATAATAAAAATTAAACTTGGTTTTGATGGTGATGAAAAAGTTGTGGAGGGTTTGAAAAACATACCCGGAAAAGTTATTCGCATTGATGCTAATAGTGGCTGGTCGGTCGAAAAAGCTGAGAAAATGATTTACTATTTGAATAAGCTTGGCGTTGAGATTGTTGAACAGCCGACATCGATTGAATTCATTAATGAATGGAAAAACTTGGGGAATTCCGGAAAAGTTTTGCTCTTTGTTGACGAAGGATTAAATAATCTAAATGATTATTACAAAGTTGCTGATTTTGTTGATGGCATCAATGTTAAATTGTCTAAATCTGGCGGCATTATCGCGGCCAAAGATATTTGTCGACAGGCCAGAAAAGATAAAATCAAAGTGATGCTCGGTTGTATGGTAGAGAGTTCGATTGGAATCTCGCAGGCAGTTTATTTGTCGTCGATGGCCGATTATTTTGATCTTGATGGCCCAATCCTCTTGAAAAATGATATAAGTTCCGATATAAAGTATGATATGGAAAATATATCTGTGGACAGTAATATTATTGGCGGGCCTAAGATTGAAAAACAGTATCTTAAAATATAGTTTATTGAGTCTTTATATAATTTTCACCATTTTGGGAATGGCTGTATCCTGCCTGGGACAACAAACCGCGCATATAGATATCGTCTATCCAAAAAAAAATGCAGCAATCAGTGCGGTTGATTCAACCTTTATTTTCGGTTCAGTATCACCGTTTTATAAGTTATATATCAATGAAATTCCCGTTCCCGTCCATCAAAATGGAGGTTTTCTGGCCTTTTTGCCGATTAAGCCGGGGGACTTTGAATTTAAATTAGAGGCTGTGCTGGCAATTGATACGCGTTTTTCCAGTTTAATATGGGAGCATATTTCTCGGTTAGGTTGGCCGGTCAAAGTTCCCATGCCAAGAGAATCATTTGATTATGATAGTCTGCGCATTACAGATTTCAAAGATTCAAGCTTCAGTCAGGTTTTAGCGACCGGCGACAGGCTTATAATTGAGTTTCAGGCGACTCCTTCATGTTATGCTTGGTTTTCTATTCCCGGGATAATCGACTCGGTTCCGATGGCCGAAATAGCGCCACAATCACAGGCTTATTGGGGGGAGACGGTGTTTGGTGTCGGTGCCGTTCCGGATTCGTTAAAAATTAAGGGAACATACCGGGGATTTTATGATATCGGGTTTGACCAACTTCAGGATTCAACTCGTATCTGCTATTTTCTAAAAGGTCCTGAGAAAATATATATATATGATATATTGTTAGATACTCCGACAGAACTGCTTGATTTTGATTATTTGAAGCTTCTGAAATCAGTCGATAAAACAATCATTGATAGCTCATCATATTATATAAATATAAATCCAAACAGTTATCCCCGAATGATCGAATTAATTGATTCGGTGTCAATAATCAGAGTTGGCCCACGTCGCGGCTATCTTTCGATTTTCCAACCAAAAGGAGTAAAAGCTTTGGCTGTTGGCCAGGAGGCCGACTGGATAAAATTAAAATTATCGCAGACTCAGTTCGGCTGGATTCAGAAGCGATCTGTTAATTTTCTTGAAGCGGGGTATCTACCCGAAAAATCTTATGTGCGGGCGGTCAGAACCTTCTCTGATACCGAACAACATTTAATTGAAATCCCGCTTTCTGAAAAACATCCATTTCAGTTGGAAGAACAGGATCGCTATTCAGCCAGGCTTCGAATATATGGGGCAAACTCTGACACTGATTGGATACGGTACGATTTTGAGGATGATAATATTGATTATATTAGATGGTCGCAGCCAGAACCTGATATTTATCAATTAGACTTTCATTTTAAAACTCCAATCTGGGGATATGATATTTATTACGAAGGAAACACATTAAAGTGTTTGTTTAATAAGCCGCCCGAATCTGTTAATAAACTTAGGAATAAAAAGATTGTAATCGACCCGGGGCATTCACCTGATCCCGGAGCTATCGGACCAACACGATTGACCGAGGCAGAAGCAAATCTTAATATTGCCCTTCAATTAAGAAAAGAGCTGGAGAAAAAGGGCGCGATTGTTATAATGACTCGCGAAGATATGTCAGCAATGCCTCTCTATGACCGCCCCAAAATAGCCAATTCAGTTGATGCTGATCTGTTCGTTTCGATTCATAACAATGCTCTCCCCGATGGTATTGATCCGCACGATAATAATGGAGTTTCAACCTATTATTATCATCTGCATTCGATAAATCTGGCCAAGGCGATTCAGCGTGAAATAATCAAAGGAACCGGTTTTAACAATTATGGGTTGTATCATGGCAATCTGGCTGTTAATCGTCCAACTCAATACCCGGCTGTGCTGGTAGAATGTGCATTTATTATTCTGCCGGAACATGAGGCTTTGCTTAAAACCAAAAAATTCCAAAAGAAAGTCGCCAAGTCAATTCGAAAAGGTATTGAACGATTCTTTGAAGAGTTTGAATAATCTGCTTTAATTTATACTAATTTCCCGGTATCACATTTATAAAATAAGCTGACTTTTCTAATCAAAATAATTGTATATTACGTAATTATAGTTTTGAGGGATGAAATGGCTGAGGTTTACGAAAAGATAATCAAACAAAAAGCTGACTATACCGAAGGTTCCATTATCAGGTCAATTCTGAAAATGGGGACACCCTCAATGATCGGATTTCTGGCCGGTCATATTTATCATATGGTTGATATGCTTTGGGTATCAAAGCTCGCCGATGGTGAAACAGCGGTGGCAGCGGTAACCATCTTTGCTAATGTGGCGTGGGTGTTCTTTTCAATAAATATGCTGATCGGTCCTGGTTCAGTGGCAATAATCTCAAGACGTTATGGTGAGAAACAATATGACGCCGCCGAAACGGCAATAAAAGAGACTTATCTGCTCAAATTTATTTTCGGTTCTGCTATTGGGGTTCTTGGCTATTTCTTCGTTGAAGATATTGTTTATTTTGCCGGTGCCAGAGGAGAGACGATCGGTTTGGCGGCACAATATGGCCGGGTGATGTTTCTTGGGATGGGGTTTTCACTCTGCACCTATTCGGTTTACACCGCTTTACGAGGGGTGGCTAATCCAAATCTGGCCATGGGATTAATGCTTGGCTCAACAATTTTGAATGTTATCCTCGATCCAATTTTGATTTTCGGCTATCTCGGTTTTCCGGCAATGGGAGTGGTTGGGGCGGCGATAGCATCAGTTGTCTCATATACTTTGACTTTATTAGTTGGCATTGCGATATTCTTCACCAATAAAACCAATGTCAGGCTGCATTTGCGAAGCAAAGTCCCGATGTCAGTCGCAACCATGACCAAAATACTAAAAATAGGCTTTCCGGCCTGGCTCGGTTCCTTATCATTTTCAGGCGCGCGATTGGCAATTATGCCGATGGTGGCGATTTTCGGAAATTCGGTAATAGCAGCTTATGGTGTCGGGATGACAATTGCCGCGATTGGAATCGCGATTTTGGTTGGGGTCGGGTTAGGATTGGGATCATTGATTGGACATAATCTTGGGGCTGGGAAAAAGGAGAGAGCGAAGAAAACGGCCGATCAGGCGATCTTATTGTCAATCGGTATTATGCTGGCGGTCTCGGCGATTATTGCCTACTTTGCCAGACCGATTATGGAAATCTATTTTGATAATCCGGAAACTGTTCAAGTCGGGGTTAACCTGCTCCAAATCATGGCTGTTGGCTTTCCATTCACCGGTATTTATTTGATGCTCGAACAGGTTTATGCGGGAGTAGGATTAAATACACCAGCGATGATTGTCAGTGTTGGACATTCATGGGTTTTGAAAATCCCGGCAATTTACATATTTACACAAATTCTTCATTACAGTCCAAATTCAGTTTGGTGGTCAATTACTGCGGCGATATTTGTTTCGGCAATCGGTTTTTACTGGTACTATCGAAAGGGCCAGTGGCTGGAAGCCAAAGTATAACTAAATATATTTATTGTTATTCAATATAGTGTTATATATGTTAATGTTATATGTAATATATAAAGTAACAGATGATATAATACTATTTATAAAAACAGCTTGAAATTACGTCGGATTTGTTTTACTTTCTATAGCGATGACTCAAAGTTTTAATAAGACCATAAGGGAAACAGAGTAAACAATATTTTTTAAGTATCTATAATTTGCCGGGAGGACTGTAAATATGCATTTCAAATTCCTAAGTAAGAATGATACAAACGCAATTGATGCTTTGATCGATTCATACGGTGGTTCCAAATCTATTAACGACGGCATCAATGAAAAAAGAGTATATGAGACCAGGAAAAAAATAGCGAAGGAAAAAGGTTTTGGCGATATGCTTGAAAAAGCTGAAGGTTTCGTCAAAGATTTTCCAAAGGTTGAAGATTTTATTGCTCAAGAAAATCTGAAAGTGACAAAAAAAGGCGTATGTACTACTCAAGTCTCTGGTTTTCAGGGCGCTTATGTTACTCTTGATTGTCTTCGACGTATTGCAGAGAACAAAGATGTTCTCTTTGCGACTGAGATGATTTCAGTCGTGGCGCTTACTGAACAATATGTTTATTCCGGCGATTTGCTGACTACGCTGGCGATGGCCGAAAATATATTAAGGGCGAGTAAATTCTGTTCGACCAATCTGATTGGAATTCCGATGCCGGAAAAGCGATTTGCTCAAATTGAAAAGGTGACCGGGGACAGCTTTGATCGCCGCGATCTCGGTGATGGTTTGAGCCAGCTTATTCTTAAAAATATGGGAACACCCTTTGGAAATCTCGGCGGCGTTGAAGTTGGCGATAATAATCATCTGGTCTATCTTGATGGTGTAATCAGGGCCGGGTTGGAAACGGGCAGCAACTTTTTCTTAAATCCAAGCTGGTCAACGATTGTTGCGGCTTGTTACTACGCCCGTGAAATCCCAACGATGAGTTTTAAAATATCGATGTTGCTTTCAACGCAGAATACAATACAGTTCCGAATGTTATTGAATATCATCAAAGAGTATCTGCGCGATGATGGCACCACCCCGATTTATGAGGTCAATATTGGCAATGCTGCCAGTGCTGCGACATTTATTGCCTGTTCCAATGAACTTAAGGAATCGGGACTGAAAGGTATCTCACTGACAGCTCATCTGAGAATTAATCCTGACCTCGGTATGGCTGATTTTGACTGGACCGAAAATGCTTTTAAGGTTCTTGATGCCGGTTGTAATATCACCATCAAATATGAAAGCGATGGAACCTCAAGACCCTATGACACGATGGAAGCGTATTTCTTATCAGATGATGAAAGAAAAGAAAAAGCCGAATTGATCGGTGATGTGATTTATCACAAATCTATCCGGTGCGACCAGGATGCCCGTGAAATTATGCGTCGTGGTCATCTTGCGAAATTCGCCGGAATTGCTTATAAGGATTAAAAGGTATGGCAGATTCAAATAATAAATGGGATGGAACAGTTTATCCCGATATGATTCGCGGCCTACCTGAAATTGATATCAAGCTGGACGGTGTTCGCGGCTGGCTGCTTCAAAATGATTTAAAACAGGTTGTGTTTTTTGATATTCAGCCGGTTGGTGAGGTTCCGCCGCATTCGCATTGCGCCCAGTGGGGAATTATGCTTGATGGGGAGATGTCTTTGACAATTAGTGAAGAAACGAAAACTTATCGAAAAGGTGATCAGTATTTTATACCGGAAGGAACAACCCATTCGGCCAAATTTAAATCAAGAGTTAATGTGATAGATATTTTCGATGCACCTGATCGATATCAAGCGAAAAAATAATAATATTTAACAGAGTATTGGGAGAAAAGAAGTAATGCGAGTATTGTTGATCGGATTTGGAACGGTTGGGCAAGGTCTGGCCGAA
>DAOUVS010000086.1 GCA_030667525.1 Candidatus Zixiibacteriota bacterium
AGTGTTTTTCGATGGTGGAAGTTCTTTCGACATGTCCGACCAACTGGGGAATCGATCCCAATAAGTCTCTCCAATGGGTGACCGATAACATGCAGCCATACTACCCGCTTGGCGTTTATAAGGACCCCGAAAAAAAGAACGGGGAGGAAAGTTAATATGGCGACTCAGAAGGAAGTAGTGTTTGCCGGGTTTGGTGGACAGGGTGTCATGACTGCAGGGCAGCTACTCGCCTACACTGCTATGGAAGAAGGCAAACAGGTTATCTGGATTCCATCTTACGGTCCTGAAATGAGGGGCGGAACAGCCAACTGCACTGTTGTTGTTTCAGAAAATAGAATCGGATCACCGGTTATAAATAATCCTCAATCAGCCTGCGTTTTTAATCGCCCGTCACTCGATAGATTCGGCGCGACCATAAAAAAAGGTGGCCTGCTACTGATTAATAGTTCGCTTATCGATATCACTTCGGAAAGAGACGATATCACTGAAGCGCTTGTACCATGTAATGATATTGCCAGCAAAGTCGGGAATGCAAGAGTCGCCAATATGGTGATGCTCGCTGCTTATGTCGCCGCCACCGATATTGTCAGTTTCAAAACGCTTAAAAAAATGCTGACCGAAAAACTGGGATCGAGAAAAAAAGAACTGCTTGAAATAAATTATAAAGCATTTGATGAAGGGCGCAAACTTGGCAAAAAGATTGCCGCCAAAGGTTAGTTTATGATCATAGACAGCAATAAAATACAAAAAGTTATCGATGATTCTCCGCAGGATAAAAAACAGTTGATCATGATTCTCCAAAATATCCAGCTGGAATTTCATTATCTGCCAAAAGAATCTATTGGACTGGTATCGGAATATCTCGGGATGCCGCAAAGTACTGTTTACAGCGCCGCCACTTTTTATAAATCGTTCAGCCTTGTCCCGCGCGGCGAAAATATAATTAAGGTCTGCAAAGGTACTGCCTGTCATATCAAAGGTGCCGATCTGATTATCGATCAGCTTTATGCCGGAATCGGGATAAAGCCGGGGCAGACTACAAAAGATATGAAATATACAATCGAAGTGGTCAATTGTGTCGGAGCCTGCGCCATGGCCCCGGTTATGATCGTCAATGATAAATATTTCGGCGAAGTCAAATGCAACCGGGCGACAAAATTGGTAAAGAAGGGCTAAGATGAAAATAGATTCAATAGCAAAGCTCGATAAATGGCGCAAAGAGATTCAAACTAAACAAAAGGCGATCAAAACCAAAATATTGATTTGTCTTGGACCCGGATGTCTTGCCGGTGGCTCTGATAAGATATTAAAAGAATTTCAGACGATTCTGAAAAAGAAAAAAATTAAAGATGTTTTGGTCGAATCTGTTAAAAAAACCGGATGTCACGGTTTCTGTGCGCGGGGACCGATGGTGATTATCGAACCGCTTGGTATCTTTTATTCGAAAGTTAAAAAGGTTCATGTCAAAGATATCATCGAAAAAACTTTGCAAAAAGGCGAGATAATAGAAAAGCTGCTTTATAAAGACCCTGACACTGATAAGATTTACAAAGAATGGCGCAAGATTCCGTTTTATGCCCGTCAACAGAAAATTGCCTTACGCAATGTCGGTCAAATCGACCCGGATGAAATAACCGATTATATTGTCAATGGCGGGTACTCGGCACTGGCCAAAATTCTGAAGGGAATGAAACCGGACGAAGTTATCGATCAGGTCAGCAAATCGGGTCTTCGTGGCCGAGGTGGAGCCGGTTTCTCGACCGGCCGTAAGTGGGTCACCTGCGCGAAAGCCGAAGAAAATCCTCATTATGTCCTCTGTAATGGTGACGAAGGCGATCCCGGTGCTTTTATGGATAGGTGCATCATGGAGGGCGATCCGCATACTGTTTTGGAAGGGATGATTATTTGTGCCTATGCGGTTGGCTCACAAGAGGGATATATCTATGTCCGCGAGGAATACCCGCTTGCGGTAGTGAATCTTCAAAAAGCAATTGATGATGCTCGTAAATTTGGCCTTCTTGGTGATAATATCCTTGGCACCGATTTATGTTTTGACCTGAAAATCAGCAAAGGCGGCGGAGCGTTTGTTTGTGGAGAGTCTTCGGCACTGATGAGATCAGTTGCCGGTGAAATCGGCGAACCGCGTGCCAAGTATGTTCGCTCTGTTTTAAAAGGACTGCATGATAAACCGACTGTCTTAAACAATGTCGAAACGTTTGCCAATATTCCTGTCATAATCGAAAAAGGGGCAGACTGGTTCGCAGCGATTGGAACAAAAAAGAGCACCGGTACCAAAGCATTTTCGTTGGCCGGTAAAATTAAAAATACCGGACTGATTGAAGTCCCGATGGGTATCAAACTAAAAGAAATTATTTATGATATCGGCGGTGGAATCAACGACAATCGCAAATTTAAAGCGGTGCAGACCGGCGGGCCATCGGGCGGATGTCTCCCTGCCGACAAACTTGACCTTGAGGTAGATTTCGACACACTCGCCGATAACGGCTCAATGATGGGTTCCGGCGGGATGGTCGTGATGGATGACCGCACCTGCATGGTTGATGTCTCGCGCTATTTCCTGAATTTCCTCGTCGAAGAATCATGCGGCAAATGTGTCCCATGCCGAGAAGGATTGTTTCAACTTCATAAATTAAATGAAAAAATCTGCGAAGGTAAAGGTACCGAAGACGAATTGAAACTGATGGAAAATTTATCAAAGACAATTATCTCCGGTTCGCTTTGTGGTCTGGGGCAGTCTGGTCCCAATCCGTTTTTAAGTACCATCATGTATTTCCGGGATGAATACGAAGCGCATGTCAAAAAGCAGGAATGCCCCGGTGGCGTTTGCAAGAAATTAATAACTTATAAAATAAATGACGATTGCAACGGTTGTATGGCCTGCCTCAGTGTCTGTGCCGCCAGTGCGATAACCGGCAAAAAGAAAGAACAGCACACCATCGATGAAGTCAAATGTGATCGGTGCGGTGCCTGTTATGCCGTCTGTAATATTAACGCGATAGATATAATTTAATAGGTAGCTTATGGTAAAATTGCAAATAAACGGAAAAACTGTTGAGGCCCGCGAGGGTGAGATGCTTCTCGCTGTGATGCAGCGGATGGGGATTGAGGTTCCGACTCAGTGTCATCATGAGGCTATCGAGCCAACCGGAAACTGCCGTCTCTGTATGGTTGAGATCACCAAAAAGAACTGGGATGGCTGGAAAAAATGTGTCACCTCATGTCTGTATCCGGTTGAAGAAGGCCTCATTGTCGAAACGCATAACGACAAACTGTTTGAGATCAGAAAAACAATTCTTGATCTGCAACTGGCCCGCTCTCCTCATTCTGATTATGTCGCGAAAATGGCCTCAGAATATGGTCTTGAAAAATCATCATATCCGGTCGAGCCACAAGGTGATGATTGTATCATGTGTTATGCCTGCACGAGGATATGTGACGTTCTTGGCAAAAGTGCGATTGCACCTACGATGCGCGGGCATGAAAAGATTGTCGCCGGACCGTTTGGCGAAGCGCCACCAGATTGTATCGGATGTCTCAGTTGTGCTTTTATTTGCCCGACCGATCATATCAAATGGAACGATAAAGGCAACACCAGAACGATCTGGGACAAAAAATTCAAACTGATAAAATGCAAAAAATGCGGTAAGAAAACAATCACTCGGGAATTTGCCGATTATTTAATAGAGAAGCGCGAACTGCCATCAGAATATTTTGATACCTGCGATATTTGCAAACGTCAGGAGACTGCTGACACTATGGGCGCACTCGTTGTCAAGGCAAGGGAGGCAACGATATGAAATACTGTTTCCAGGTGATCCCTGAGCTTTGCACCGGCTGCCGCACTTGCGAATTGGCCTGCGCCTTTAAATATGCCAAAGATGGAAAACCGGGCCGAAGCCGGATTTATCCTCTGGCTCATGCCAAAGATCAATATGTCCCGGTAGTCTGTTTTCAGTGCGATGACGCCGCCTGTGTCAGGGCCTGTATGTTTGATGCTTTGCGCCGAAATGACGAAACCGGCGCGGTTGAGCTTGACAAGGAACGATGTGTCAAATGCGAGGCCTGTGTTGCCGCCTGCCCGTTTGGTTGCGCGCTAACCGATACCGATCAAAACGAGATTGTCAAATGCGATCTCTGTCAGGGTGATCCGGTCTGCGCAAGATTCTGCCCGGAAGCGGCGCTGAAATATGTTGAAATAGAAGATTGAGTGGACTAGTGGGGTAAGTAAGACAAAAAGGCCTGATGTAACGTCAGGCCTTTTCTTTGTTGGATTGACTTATTATGGCTTTGGTTAATAATATTATTATTGAAATGTCGGGTTTTTCATCTCGTTTGCTTTTGCAAACGCTATTCAGAACCCGACCTACAATAAAAGACATAAAGTAGGTCGGGTTCCGCAGTCCTGAAGGGACAAGAAACCCGACAAAATAAATATGAAAACTCTTCGAAGATATAATTTTAAAGACAAAGATTATTTTATAACCATTGTTACATATCAACGAAGAAAGATATTGCATAAAGATAATGATCTATTTTGGAATTGTTGGAATGATATAAAACCTTACGCTTGGGTTATAATGCCCGACCATTTTCATGCAATCATTAACTGCGATAATCATTCAATTTCAGATATTATCCATTTATTCAAAATCAAATATTCACGACGTTTTCGAAATAAATTTAATCTAGGACGAGTTTGGCAAAATAGATTTTGGGATCACATTATCCGGAATCAAACTGATTTGAATCATCATTTAGATTATATTCATTATAACCCAGTCAAACATGGCATTATAAAGAATCCCTTTGATTATGATAATTCATCATTGCACAAGTATTATGAGGATGGTTATTATGGCGATGATTGGGGAGTAAAGGAAAAATTGAGTTTTGATAGCGAGTATGGTGAATGAAACATTCAATTATTGGAATATGTGTATATTTTTGGATAATATTATGTGTCTCCTCGTCTATATAAATAGAGAATTATTTTACCGGAGGGGAGTTTTAATGATGAAAAGTATTTATCAAATAATTTGTTGGTTTGTTATTGTTTTTATAATCGCTACTTTTTCCAACGCCTCAGATTTTAATGCTAAGGAAATTAAAATTGGCCAGCGAATAAAGGCAGATTATGATACGACGGTAACAGATTGGAATTTTATTATTAAAATTAAACATAAAGAATCAAAATCAATCAATGGCCAATTGCTATTAATTGACTCAGATTCTATTGTTGTCAGAGAAGAATGGAAAGATAGTACAATCAAAGTAATTTTAGTTTCAAAATTAAAGAATATTTATTTACCAAATGGAAAACGACATGCTACTCAAGAAGGCGTGTTTGGCGGATTTTTATTGGGATTATTATTGACGGATATGGCTGTTAGAGGAGATCCTATAGATCCAAACAATAGAGGCTGGGCGATGGAAAATCCCGGTGAAGCGGCATTAGCTTTTATGGGAGGCGGGATGTTAATTGGCGGCATAATTGGCAGTTTATTCACGGCTACTCGTTGGAAAAAAGTGGACAAAAAAGAATGGCCGATTGAATTGAAGGTTACAAATAGTGCAAATAGATTGGATGTTGGCTTAACATTTAATTTTTAAATATTGGTTAAATCTCTTTGAGATATGACAGTCAAGCCTCGGCGAGACTTGACCCACAATAAAAGTAAAAGATAGAGAAAAGACAACCATGCAAATAGTACTAGCGACACACAACAAAGATAAAATCAGAGAGATTAAAAATCTACTCACTGATCTTCCGGTTGAGATTAAAACTTTCGAGGATTTCCCGGAGATGCCGGATGTTGACGAAACCGGCGCCACCCTCGAGGAAAATGCTATCCTCAAATCAAACGCAATCAACGAATATACAGGACTGGCCGCATTGGCCGATGATACCGGACTTGAGGTCGATGCACTCGGCGGTCAACCGGGCGTATATTCAGCTCGATACGCCGGTCCCGGATGCAGTTACGAAGATAATTGCAATAAACTTCTCGAAGAGCTAAAAAATGTTTCGGTCGAGCGCCGCGGCGCCGCTTTCCGAACCGTGATAGCGATAACCTGGTCTGAAGGCGATGTAGAAACGGCTGAGGGGATAGCTGACGGTATAATTACTTCATCTAAACAGGGAGTTTCCGGATTTGGCTACGACCCGGTTTTTTATTATCCACCCGCCGGGAAAACCTTTGCCGAGATGACTCTCGACGAAAAAAACAAAGTCTCCCACCGAGGTCTCGCCCTATTAAAGGCCAAAGAACTTATTAAAACGCATTTGAAAAATATTTAGTGCGGTGCCCCACAGCTTGCTGTGGGTTAACCACTTGCGGGCAATATATTCATAAAATCAATTGTCGTAGTCTTGCAGGAATTAAACCCGATTCTGTATATTATCTCTCCTTGACAATCAAAAATAAAAGAATATATTGAAAGGCTCTATTTAATTCGGGGTGTGGCGCAGTCTGGTTAGCGTGCTTGCTTTGGGAGCAAGATGTCGGAGGTTCGAATCCTCTCACCCCGATTTTAGTCCCATCAATTCCAGCCATTATCGTATAATTACTATGCAAACCATTACAGTTGATTTACATTGAGTTGATTATGAAATTTTTACCGACCACAAAAGATGAACTAAAGAAACTCAACTGGGATCAGCTCGATATTATTCTGATCTCAGGCGACAGTTATATCGATTCTCCGTTTATCGGGATTGCTGTTATCGGAAAATATCTTACCAAAAACGGCTTTAAAGTCGGGATCATCGCCCAGCCCGATTTGACATCTCCCCGTGATATCAAACGTCTCGGAGAGCCAAAACTGTTCTGGGGGGTTAGCGGCGGTTCGGTTGACTCGATGGTTGCCAATTATACTGCGTCGAAAAGGAAAAGGAAATCGGACGATTTCACTCCCGGCGGAATCAATAACCGCCGGCCGGATCGAGCGGTGATAGTTTATAGTAATCTCATCCGTAAATATTTCAAGGATACTAAACCGATTATTTTGGGCGGTATCGAAGCGAGCCTAAGACGAGTTGCGCATTATGATTATTGGTCGGATAAAATTCGGAAATCAATTCTTTTCGATGCCAAAGCCGATATTCTGGTTTATGGCATGGGGGAGAAAACGATTTTGAAATTGGCCGAGGCTTTCAAACAAGAAAAAGATTGGCGAAAAATAAAATCGATTTGTTATATCTCGAGTGATCCCCCAAACGGTTATCTTGAGCTATCTTCGTTTGAACAGGTTCAGCGTTCCAAATTAAAATTCACTGAGATGTTCCACACCTTTTATAAGAATAACGATCCGATAACGGCCAAAGGTTTGTATCAAAAAACCGACACCCGCTATTTGGTTCAAAACGCGCCGGAAAGTTATCTCTCACAAAACGAGATGGACAAAATCTACGAAATAGATTTTGCGCTTGAGCAGCATCCTTACTACCAGAAATTCGGGCATGTCAAAGCATTGGAAACGATCAGATTTTCCATAGCGACTCATCGGGGTTGTTATGGTGAATGTAATTTCTGCGCGATAGCGGTCCATCAGGGTCAAACGATCCAGTGGCGGTCGGAACAATCGGTTGTAAACGAAGCGAAAAGATTCAATTCATTTAAAAATTTCAATGGTATTATCAGCGATGCCGGCGGACCAACCGCTAACATGTATGGCTTTGAGTGCAAAAAGAAATTAAAAAAAGGCTGCTGCGAAGATAAGCGCTGCGTTAGTCCAACTCTTTGCAAAATGATGAAACCTGATCATAGCTTCCAAATGAATCTGTTGAATAAATTAGCAGCCGTAAAGGGAGTGAAGAAAGTTTTTATCGCCAGTGGAATCCGGTATGATTTGATTATTGAAGACAAAAAGTTTGGTCAAAAATATCTGAATCAACTGGTGAATAAACATACTTCGGGACAACTTAAAATCGCACCTGAACATACCGACAACAATGTCCTCAAATTAATGGGCAAACCAGGTTCGGTAGCCTTGACGAAATTCAACAAAATGTTTTCAGATACGACTTCTCACTACAATAAAAATCAGTTTCTGACCTATTACCTGATTGCCGCTCACCCGGGATGCACCGATAAAGAGATGTTGAGGCTGAAAACTTATACATCGAAAAATCTTCGGATAAACCCGGAGCAAGTACAGATTTTCACTCCGCTGCCATCGACATATTCGGCGCTGATGTATTATACCGAACAGGATCCATTCACGGGCAAAAAGATATTTGTTGAAAAAGATATCAACCGCAAGATAAAACAAAAAGACATTCTAACTTATAAACCATCACCGAAAAAATCAAAAACACGAAGATCCCGAGGGTAGCAGTATCTACCCCTGAGAACCTTCCTTGTTCTTGGCCATCTGTTCAGAAGAAAATGAAAAATGCATTTGCACTATTACCCATTTCCCGCTCTGTTTTTCCAGGACACCGGTCCAGCGAACATCTTCCCAATTAGCCGGCTGACCTTTCCATTTGTTGTAGTCATCCAATCGCGCCGAATACCAGGCGACTTCGCCTGATTTGGATAAATTGATTTTCATTTCCCGAACATTAGAACTGATCGCTTTAAAATCTTCATGCATAAAAAAGCTCTCAGTCAGATTGGTGAAAGCCTCAAAACCAAAAATAGTTCCGGCATCATCAGGACTGAAATAAAACAATTTTTCGCTTTGAGCAAAACAGCTATATAGCAAATCTTTATCTTTAGTAACTGCCCAGGCGATACTGTTTTTTACGACTTCAGCGATTTGAACTTTTTCAGCTTCGTTATCATATTTTGATTCCATAGAACAACATCCCATAATTATTCCGGTTAAAAATCGCTATCGTCCGCAAAAAATAGCTGTCTTTCGTATCTACATTTACGTTTATGTAATCGTTGGAAAAGTCAATGCGAGGAGTTTGAAGCGAAGCGAGAAACGACGTGGCAATCTCAATTTTTCAAAACCCTTGTAACCTTATCACCTCCTTATGTTTACAACGAAATGGGTTCGTTTTGTCATTTTCGAACTTTTTTCACTATTTTTGTGCACGGCAAACGTCTTCGTCTGCCGTGTTTCTTGTCTGCAGACGGGGACGTCTGCAGACCACAATAATCATCGGTTTTGTTTTTCTGGCAATGTCGCTATTAAATGGCTTTCCTCCTTCGAAGGACAAGTGTTTTGTCATATTTTTATTTTTAGTATCTACTTTTATCGCAAAATTGTAATTTCTGTTTTTGTATTATCAACATCATAATTATGATACGGCGAATAAAACAACGGTGATATTGTGACGATTTTGTTATGGATAAGTTACGCCGGGGCAGATAATGGCAGCCGCCGCCCACTTAACGCATTGAACCTTTCCGCACCCCAGGGGTGCGCCACCCAGCCAAAGCAATAGATTAAGCCGGGTATTTTCCCTCGATATAATCTTTTAGATACCGATTCTCAGCATCTCGATTGGCAGCCAACATTTTAACAACATCTCCAATTGATATAACACCAACAACTTCACCATCATTCATAATCGGAAGATGGCGAAAGCGGTTTTTGGTCATTAAAGCCTCGACTTCTTCAATTTCATCATCAAGAATTCCAACCACAATCTTGGTCGTCATAACTTCGCCGACCTTTTTTTCAAGAGCAATTCCGCCGGTTCTGTGGAACTCGCGAATCAGGTCCCGCTCCGAGATGATACCAACAAAATCTTTCTTTTCCATAACAAGGAGTGCGCCGATTTTGTTGTTTATAATTGAGTCCATTGCATCTTTTAAGGTGCTGTCAGGTTCGATTGAAAAGACGTCTCTACCTTTGGCTTCCAAAATATCATTTACATTCATTATTTCTCCTTGACTGAAGTTATATTATATACGATCCGGACATGAGAACTCTTTGAAAAAAACAACTATTATCACTCCGGCGGGCCGTACTCAAATCTTAATAACGAATAAACCAGATCATCATAAAGATCACCTTTATAATAGTGATGTTGCCGAAGTGTTCCGTCAAGTTTGAATTCAAGCGACTCCAGAAGTTTGATGGACGGCTTATTAAAAGATGCTGTCTGGGCAGACACTTTATTCAGATTCATATCCAAAAACAGATACCTGATTATAAGCTGAAGAGCTTCTCTCGCAAATCCATTACCTCGTTCCTCGGGTGCAATCAAATAACCCAACTCGGCCGCCCGGTTGAGCATATTCATGTGGAAATAAACAATTTCACCAACCAATCGAAAATCATCTTTGGCAACAATAACAAAGCGGCCCTCGTTATCTCTGAATTCTTTTTTTTCCATCTTTTCTACTCTCTCTTCGGGAGACATGATCCTGACCGCATGACAGGTCTGGGACTGCGGATCGGAGGCATTGAACCAGCGATGAATCTCAAGATAATTTTCGGGAGCCGACGCTTTTAAGTATATTTTTTTACCCACCAGAGCGGGGGTGGTCGGAAACTGGCTTAAATCTTCTTTACTTTTCATATTTAGTCCCTGCTTTATTATTCAATAAAATTCGATTAAACCTCTGCAATAAATGATTGTTACTTCTAACGTAATGGAAACGTAGAAAAAGCCTGATAGTCCTGTCAACATAAAATTAATCGCTGTTTGTTTCGTATAACATAAAAACAATATTTTTATTGACGAAAGCCGATAAAATGTATACTGTCATAAATATTATGGAAGCTTATAGATGAAAACATTCTTTTTTTACCATTTCCCGGCTATAATTTATGCCCTGGCTATTTTTCTGCTTTCGTCGATTCCCGGGATGAATATGCCGGAGTATGGATTTTTGATGGCCGATAAGCTGTTGCATTTCCTTGAGTACGCTCTCTTTGCAATATTAATATTCAGATCGTTTTCGCAATTGTTTCATAATCAAAAACCTCATTATGTGATTATAATCTCATCATTTTTTCTGATCCTTTTTGCTCTGCTCGATGAATATTACCAAATATATATCCCGGGACGGCAATCTGATGTGGCCGATGTGATTCTTGATGTTTTGGGCGCTTCATTGATTCTATTTTTGCTCTGGATGGGGCAATATCGCAAAAACCAAAAAGGCTCTGAGACTGCATGAATATGCAATATTTTGCGTATTAGTTCGTGCTAAATTGCTTGACAATCCCCAACTATATTGTATTTTAAGGCTGGTAAGTTACATATATTTAATTACTTGCA
>DAOUVS010000162.1 GCA_030667525.1 Candidatus Zixiibacteriota bacterium
GTCTCGGAATAAACCGAGACATTAAACAAATTAGTAAGTACTAATGCAGTATAACAAAACCACCAATAATATATCCTTAAACTCAAATATGTCAAGATATTTGTGGCACTATAATTCCCCTGAAATCCCTTTATTACCATTATCTTAGAGATTTTCAGGTTAGAATTATTTTGCCTGCCTGTAATGTCTGTATTTTCTCTAATAATCATATATATTCCAAAACTCACAAATCTAAAATATAGTTTGTCGGAGAAAGTTACTGCAATTTCCCTGCCTTATTGTCAAAATGAAAGTAGCAGAAATAAGATTAGAATAAATGAGATATTTTCAGGCTAAAATATTTTTATTTTTGTATATGCTGTATTACATATCATTATATTATACATATCGTTACATGATTATAAAAAGAATAAGCCTCTTAATTTAAACCGATATAATATCTTCAATTATGCCAAAAATAAATCAAGATTCATCATGTTGCGGTAGGCACATTTCACGGCTAAATATGCAAGAGGTTACATAATTGTTGTAAAAAAAAGACCGCCCTGATCAGGCAGTCTTTTTTAATAAGCTCTATGACGTGCTATTTGGAGTCGAGAATAATCGGCAAGCCATCCTTGCTGTTGCCGATTACGACTATTTTAGTGTTGGGGGATTCGGCCAGTTTTTGCGTTGCCTCAATACCTTTCCAGGTGAGTAAGGAGGGAGTCAAGCCGGATGAAACGATCTTTTGAAAATCGGCAATACCCCTGGCTTCAATCCGTTTTCTTTCAGCTTCCTGGGTTTCTTTCAGAAGAATAAATTCCATTTTTTCGGCATCTTGAGACGCCTCTAATTTGGCATTGATAGCCTCGGTTATTTTAGCCGGCAGACCAACATTTCGGATAATAATATTCTCGATCGAAATAAATTTATCCTTCATTAAATTTTGCATTTCCAACACAATTTCATTGGCAATCTCTTCCCTCTTTGTTGAATAAATCTCTTCCGGTTTAAATTTTCCTACCACTTGTCTGGAGACACCACGTAAGGCCGGAGCGACAGCAACATTATAATAGTTGGGACCAACCGTGATCTGTAGAGAATCAAGTTTGTCAAAAATCGGCCGGAACCAGACAGTCATCTCCAGACCAATTGAGGCACCATCGGATGAGAGAACATGTAAATCTTCTCGGCGCTCATCAAGCTGGATCTTATAGACAAAGATATTATTCCACGGGATATGCCAATTGAAACCTTCGTCATAGATTTTACCCATTTCAGTGCCATCGCCGAACTTGTAATAAAATACGCCCCGATGTCCCGATGGTATTTGGGTTCCGCATCCTGCCATACCTGAAACAAATATCAGGATGACCAAAAGCGGTAGTAACATTAATTGATTTCGAGTCATACGACCTCCTTTAAATATTTAATACTTAAGTATTCAATGTTCCAAAAGAGATTGTAAATAAAATACAAATATATATCAATAAAAATATTATTAAAATATCAAATATCGACTTTAAAAGGAATCACATAATCGCCGCGTTTCACCAGTGTCGATTCAACAACAAGCGCCTCCCCTGCAGCCGACACCGTATCGACCTTGAAATGATACCCGGATTCATTGCTATCAAAT
The DNA here is from genome assembly GCA_030667525.1 of Candidatus Zixiibacteriota bacterium. Taxonomy (GTDB): domain Bacteria; phylum Zixibacteria; class MSB-5A5; order GN15; family PGXB01; genus JAAERC01. Next base: position 1,622 of record DAOUVS010000162.1, read on the forward strand.
GTAATCAATTGATAAAAGATATCTGTTGCCAGAGGAATCTGCCAGCCTGTTTTATGAGTCCCATCGTCAAGAATTGTGTTAAATGCCTTTATTGTGTCACTTCTATCCCTATAGAAAAGCCGCTCCGGATATATACTGGAAAAAGTTATTGAATCTCCCAGCGGAAGTTTTGCGATTTCATCCTCAAGGATATAGTATCTTCCCAAACGATAATTAGGCAAACTCGAAGCATTAACAGGAGTGGCATAAAAAGTTGTCCCGCTATCGTTGGCAAAAGCGCCATCGATACTATAATTCAAACCGGAATATGCCCAGAATCGCCACCCATGATATTGATAGGTGTCTCCATATATCTTTATAAAATATGCGAAACGCTGTAAGCTATTCTCAAATTTATAGGCCAAAGTTGTATCCAATGTCGTACCATTGTCACGAATACGATAAATCTTGCCGGAAAAATCATCATCAATAACAGCAACGGCATCTCTGGTTAAATCAAATGGATAAATTACTTTCAGTGGTTCATATAAATCCAGCGAATCAACTGTTATCGAACGAGACAGATTTTCAACTCGGTAAAAATACAGATCACCGCTTTCATCCATTGCAAAAGGGGCATCTTCAGGATACAAATCGGTCGAAAATAATTCTTGGCCATCCAGTGAATTATTAAGATAATTTTTGATCTCTCGGAGATAATTAACGCTATCTACCGGAACGTCACCGCATGAAAACAGACCAGCGATTATAAATATAATTAACAGGATATATTTTGGTTGTTGTTTTAACATTTCTATTTCCTTTGACGTTTATTTTTTAATTTTGTTTTAATATTTTTTATTTCATCGCGAAGCGCAGCCGCGGTTTCGAATTCAAGATTTTCTGCGGCCTTTTTCATCGCCTTCATCAGAAACGCAACCTGACCCTCGGCGGTCATCTCAGCAAAAAAATCAGGTTTTTCAACTTCGTTTGTTTCTTCGGTTTTGGAGTCGGCAAAACTGGTTGCTTTTAATATTTCGTCTCTGGTTTTAAATATTGTCTCAGGATTTATATTATGCTCTTCATTATAAGCCAATTGTTTGATCCGCCGCCGTTGGGTTTCATCAATCGCCTTTTTCATTGAGTTAGTGATTTTGTCGGCATAGAAAATAACCTCCCCATTCTTATTTCTGGCCGCCCGGCCAGCCGTCTGAATCAGCGCCCGCTCCGAGCGGAGAAATCCTTCTTTATCGGCATCCAGTATGGCAACCAATGAGACTTCAGGCAGATCAAGGCCTTCTCTCAACAGATTTATCCCTACCAGAACGTCAAATTCACCCAGACGGAGACCTCGAATTATCTCCGTCCGATCGATAGCATCGATCTCACTGTGAAGATAACGAACCCTGATATTGAGCTTCTGCAAATATGAGGTCAGGTCTTCTGACATTCTTTTGGTTAGGGTCGTTACCAGAACCCGTTCCTTCTTGGCTGTCCTCTCTCTTATTTCATTTATAAGATCATCAACCTGATTGGATGATGGCTTGATCGTAATATCGGGATCGCATAATCCAGTCGGTCTTATTACCTGCTCAACGATCACACCACCGGTTTTTTCAAGCTCATAATCAGCCGGAGTGGCCGAGACAAAAATTACTTTTTTAATAAGAGAATCAAATTCATCAAAGAACAACGGCCGATTATCCAGCGCCGATGGTAATCTAAAGCCATGCTCAACAAGAACTTCTTTGCGCGAACGATCACCGGCAAACATTCCTCTAATCTGAGGAATCGTCTGGTGCGATTCATCAATAATAACCAGAAAATCATCGGGAAGAAAGTCGATCAACGTCGCCGGACGTTCCCCTGCAGCCCGTCCGGTCAGATGGCGCGAATAATTCTCGATTCCGCTGCAATATCCGTTCTCTCTCATCATCTCAATATCATAGCCGGTCCTCGATTCAATCCTCTGCGCCTCCAAAAGCTTTCCGGCTGACCTTAACTCCTCAAGTCTCTCCGTCAGTTCCAATTCAATCAACCCTACTGCTCGTTCCAACTTTGGATGGGACATGACAAAATGTTTTGCCGGATAAATGGCCAACTTGGCTCTGTAACCAATAATTTCACCGGTCAAAGGGTCTATCTCAGCTATCCGTTCAATTTCATCGCCATATAGCTCGATTCTAAAAGCTGTTTCGGAATAAGCCGGGATCACCTCCAATACATCTCCCCTGACCCTGAAATTACCTCTTGAAAAATCGATATCGTTGCGATTATAATGAATTTCAATTAAAGAACGAATTATTTCGTCCCGGTCGATTGATTGCCCGGTTTCAAGAAAAAGCAGCATTTTCTTATAATCTTCGGGTGAGCCAAGGCCATATATACATGAAACCGAAGCGACAATTATAACATCCTCCCGCTCCAAAAGCGAGGCTGTTGCTCGCAAACGAAGACGGTCGATATCATCGTTCATCGCCGTATCTTTTTCTATATAGGTATCTGTTGTCGGCTTATACGCTTCCGGTTGATAATAATCATAATAACTGATAAAAAATTCAACCGCATTATTTGGGAAAAATGCTTTAAGTTCGCCGTATAATTGAGCCGCCAGGGTCTTATTGTGAGAAATAACCAGCGTTGGCCGGCCATATTCCTTTATCACGTTTGCGATAGAAAATGTTTTCCCAGAACCGGTTACGCCGAGTAAAGTCTGATATTTGTCTCCCCGGTTTAACCCTTCCAAAAGCTCATTTATTGCCTCCGGCTGATCACCACTGGGGCTGTATTTGGAAACCAGATTAAATTTTGTCATCCCTATTGACTATATATCCAATATATAAGGTTTGTTCTCAATTATTCTATACATAAGCAGAATTCACGATCTCAAATATAATCTTCCCGCCCTCAATTGCAATCACATTATAAACAATTGATAGCCCTTAAAAGTTTATTTTTATTTGTTTTATGGAACCACTGAATATCGGAAACGTAAAATATTTAGAAACAATAAATTAATTAGAGATTATTACTGAATAGTAGAGTAAATTTTAGCTTGACAGTTGGCAATAAAAGGGTAAGTTTACTTGCTTATGATATGAAACTATGGCCCTGCGGCCCTGCAAATATAAATAGGGGAGAAATAAATATGTATGCTGTTTTTGAAACTGGTGGACTTCAATTTAATGCCGAAGAGGGCGCCCTTTTAAAGGTTCCGCACCTCACTGAAAAACCGGGAGATACTATCTCTATAGAAAAGGTCTTGCTTGTAAAAGATGGCGAAAAAGCTTTCATGGGAACGCCTTATGTTATTGCGGCGCGAGTTGAAGCAGAAATTGTTAAAGAAGGTCAGGCTGAAAAAATAGACGTCTATAAATTTAAAAGGCGTACCAAATACCGTAAATTGACTGGACATCGGCAGAAATACACTGAAATCAAAATTAAAAAGATTGTCCTTCCAGAAAATTGATTCCAGATATTTTAAACATAGCCAAAATTAAGCCGGATAATAAAATTATCCGGCTTCTTATAATATTGAGCACCCTGCTAATGCTAATGACGGGTTTATCCCATGCTCAGTCATTTAATGTCGTTGATATCAATGTTGTCGGAAACACTGTCTCCTCATCGAATTTAATATTATCGGTAATAGGGTTTGGTAAAGGCGACCAACTGACTTCAACGATGACTCAGGATGCGGTCAAACGGCTCTACGGGTTGGGATTTTTTGGTGATATTTCAATTGAGGCGGAAGAAACAACCGGTGGCCTGATTTTAACAATCAAGGTTCGCGAACTTCCCAAACTTACAGCGATATCATTAATTGGTAATAAAAAAATTAAATCAAAAGACTTGCTTACCGCCATCGGTTTAGAAACCGGTAAATTCATTTCGCCAAATTTAGTTTTCGAAAAGAAAAATGAAATACTGGTTCAATATGCGGGCAAGGGCTATTTCCTCACAGAAGTTAAAACCAATTTGGAATATACCGATGATTCATCAGAAGTTCTCATCACCTATGATATATCAGAAGGATCAAAGGTCAAAGTAGAAAATGTATTCCTAACCGGAAACAAGATCAGTAATGACGAAGATGTTATCAAGAAAATGCGAAATCGTAAACGTGGCTTCTTATTATCATCCAATTACGATCGCGACAAATATTATGATGACAAAGATAAAATAATAGAATACTTGCATGGCAATGGATTCCTTGATGCCTACTTAAAATCTGATTCTATCGTTATTGATAGTCTCTTAAACACGATGAATATCTATCTCGACATTTATGAAGGACCCCGATATTATTTCGGAAAAACTGAATACAATGGCAATGAAATATTCTCCGAAAAAGAAATAAATGGGGCTTTGAAATACAAGGAACGGGAAGTATTCAGTACTGAAAAGTTTGAAGAATCTGTTTACGAAGTTTATTTCCTATATCAGGAACAAGGGTTTCTACATATCCGACTTTTGGATGATCGCGCAACCAGAGATTCAATTATTGACATCACGTTTGATATCGTCGAGGGTCTCCCCTCTGAAGTAAATCTGGTCAAAATCACCGGCAACACTAAAACTCAGGAAAGAGTTATTCGCCGTGAAATGGCGATCAGGCCGGGGCAAGTTTTCCATCGTTCTCTTTTGGTCAGATCAGTGCGGAACATAATGCAGCTAAACTATTTTGGAAATGTGAACCCCGATATCGCTGATCTTCCTTCAGGTGACGTTGACATATTAATTGAAGTTGAGGAAAAACCAACCGGGCAGATTTCGGCCGGAGCCGGATATTCGGGACAGGATGGTCTCATCGGAACATTTGGACTCGGAATACCAAACTTCAGAGGTATGGGACAAAATCTTTCCTTTAACATTGACGTTGGCAGCGAACGAAATTCTTATTCGATTTCCTTTACGGAGCCATGGGCATTCGGATCACCGACCTTATTGGGGACCGATATCTATCTGACCAACCGCCGTTATTACGAAGACTACACCGAAGGCCGTCGCGGCGGATCAGTCAAGGTCGGTCGTCGTCTAAAATGGCCGGATGATTATTTCAGTATCTATGCCCGTTACCGGCTTGAAGATGACCGCTTCTATGATTTCAGCGATAGTTATAAATTGTCACACTCCGAATTAACACGACAATTCGCCGAATTTGATAGTACTTATATTGATACTTTTGGTTTGCCTGCTGAGCAAACTGTTAAATACGACAATTATGTTTACGGAAAATCTTTCCCATCATCATTGGAGAGATTTAATGAAGGTTGGAACATTGCTTCCACTATTCAATTTTCGATCACCAGAGACAGCCGTAACTTACCTGA
>DAOUVS010000187.1 GCA_030667525.1 Candidatus Zixiibacteriota bacterium
AAAGTCTATCTTGGTGGCGGTCCCCCCTGACGAAAAACCGTCTTTTAATAAATATTGCAGTTTTGAGCCAAGACCCAAAAATGGAGTAAATTGTTTTGAAAATGTGATTGCAAAAATATGTTCGTTGGATGACATGGATGTCCCCATATTATCGCCATCGTTATTGCGTATATCAACGCTTCCCGAACCAACATATTGCCAACTCAGACCCAGAGCCGATTTATTGCGGGTAGGCATAATAAAGGAAACAAATCCCATTGATCGATCAAGGGTCATCGCCCGATAAGAACTTGTAAACACGCTATGCCTTATAGCCGAAACTCCGGCGGGATTATAAAGCTGTCCGGCCGCATCATCTGATATTGCGATATAGGCTCCACCCATCGCTGCTGGCCGCGGTTCGACCGACAACTTCATATATGCCCCGGCATAACCACCTGTTCCCAATTCGGCCAGAGACAACAAAGGCAAACAAAGAATAATCAAATAAATAAATATTACTGTTTTTTTCATAATCTTCTATGGCATAATAGCCAATTTACCCCAATATATCTCTCCGGTTGAAAGAGAAATTTTAAAATAGTACATTCCAACAGCAACAATCTTGCCCCACTCATTTCTGCCATCCCAAGAATCACTGACAGAAAAGGATCCAGCCGTCCTAAATTCAGATTCGGTAACAGTTTTTACTAAATTCATGGCAAAATCAAATACTTCAATTGTTACATTTCCTGGCTCGGTAAGCATATAATTAAACTTTAGCAACCTGCTATCATCATCAGCAACACCATCCTCAAATCCATAGGGAGAAAAGGGCACTGGATATGCAAAAATTCCCGATACCGAATCTCTGTATATTTCCCAGTTGTCAAGTCCCAGATACAAATCCGCAAGACTAATTTTTCCCGCACCTTGATCGGTCCCAATCCAAAGATTATTGTTCTCCACCATAACGCCATACACTGGTACATAATTCAAATTAAACGGCTCCTGATTCGAATAAGTGGCGACATTTCCCCGAATTTCCAGGGTGTCCCATAAAGCACCATCGTTGGATGAAAACAGCAAACCGGCATCGGAAGCGGCAAATACATTTTGATTGTCAAAAGCAAAATTCCATACCCGCGAGCCGATATATTTTTTCTCTACGGTTTTGCCATCAAGTGAGATGGTTGTTATTCCATTGGCTCCGGTATAAGCGGGACCGGGATGAGTGGACGCCCAGAGTTGTTGACCTGTAGCCTGAATCGCCATGGCGTTGGTAAAATCACCAGTCAGACTGTCAGCAAAAGTATAACGGTTAACCGAGGAATAATGCTGAGGGTTTAGGTCTGATAAAAATATTTTCCACGACAGACTTCCTGCTGGGGAAATTGCGAGACCATGCTCAGCACCCAGGTAGATTGTATCATTTATAATTTCTATCGCATTAATATTCATATTGCTGAAATTGGCATACGATTGGTCGGTACTGTCGCTGATTCCAGAACCGGTAATAACTAACCAAGTAAACCTATTTGCAGAAATAGTTATATTATTATGACCAACCATATAGATCATGGAATCAACAAACTCAAAATCAAACATCTGCAGCCCGTTTTTGGTGTTATCCGGTGCCCAAACGGCAGCAGAATTACTGTAATAAAACACACTGTATATACCAACAGCAGTATCCAGAGGATGTAGAATGGTCCAGACAGCGGTTGAATCATAGATGTCATCATCTCCGTAATATTTTTGCACGCCAACCTTATAGGCGCGGCCGCCGGTTGCGGGAGTATCGGTAAACACAATATTTGTATCATCGACGATGGCAGCATCATTATCAAGATCAAGAGTAAGCCTGACTAATCCCGAATCGGTTCCAACCCAAAGATAGGCAGAATCAGCATCAAGAGAATGGACAATATTTCGTCCGCTGGTTGGATCGGCATCAAGCGCAATCGCAGTCCAACTATTTCCGGTGTCGATAGTTTTATAAAGACCGCCTTCATAACCGGCCATAAAAACAACATCACCAGCTGAGATAAAATCAACCGGATATTTATTCGAACCGGTTAAATCATCAAGGCCGGTATAGGTAGTATGAAATGTAAATCCGCTATCGTCAGAAATTCCCAGACCACTGCCCTCACCATCAAGGCTGTCAAGAGTCCCGACAAATAAACGGTCGTTGATATAAAATGCAGATGAAACTGCCATTCCTGGCAACCCATCGGCGACCAATGTAGAACTAAAGTTTTCAGTCGAATTAACAAAATCAAGAGTAGTCAACCCGGAATCGCCGCAGATAAATACAAAACCAGCGCCGCTCGCCAGATTGGTAATATTATTGGAATTGAGTCGCGCATATTCAGGGGCATAAACATACCGCATCACACCATTGGCCGTTCCACCCCACACAACAATCGAATCGCTATGAAAGGTGTCAACCGCAGCCGCAAAATAATGGTTTGTATGCTGATTCAAATCGTCTCTTAAAATCGAATCTCTGATGGAATAATAAATATTTCGCCAGGTTTCGCCACCATCAAAACTTCCGAATAACCCGGAAACCATCGATGTAAAAAACAATAGCGAATCGGAGCCTGTAATATCGAAGATAGGGTTCGTGTAATCATAAGCGGAATCAATCAATAGCATTTCCCAGGTAAAACCATCATCGTCGGTAAAAGCAAGATAATTACCTGAATCCGGATTTTCCGGACTAACCATTCCAAGCCATAATCGCGAGCCATTTGAATGAATCGAGGCTATATCATGCGAGAACAGACCATTGGAGATGTCATAAAACTGCCAATTTAAACCATTGTCCCCGGTAAAACTGACCCCGCTCCCGGTAATACACCAAACGCGATTATTATGGAAAGTAAAGTCAATGACGGTATTATCAGGGAACCCGATCCAGGGGTCATCAAGCAGCTCAAAAGCGGCACCGAAAGCACTAATTGGGACAATTCCTATCAAAGCAATAACGGAAAGACAAATAATAAAAAAGATTTTTTTATTCAACTTTATACCTAAATCCTCTAAGGTAAAACTTCAATTGAACCCAAACATAGCCAATTATAAATTGAAGTCAAGTATAATAAGCAATATTCATTACTACCTTCTTCTACAACCTAAAATAGTAATTGGTTCAATTAATCTTTTACTCTGTATAACAAAGTATGATGGTTTCTTATGCCAAAATTGATTGACAAAGGTGTATCGCTTTAGTTTCTTAGCTAAATATATAGCATATTGAAATGAGTAGAAACGCGAAGTAAATATATAAAACAGGATAATTTTTTTATGAAAAAGCTTTTTCCGTTAATAATGATTACCGTTCTGTCCGGTTTGATAATTTTAGTCCTAATGCCCGGTTGCGATGAGTTGGTAACCAATGAAACCTACTTTTATGACACTCTTCGCATTGATGGCACAATTCATGAGGCTGATACGACTTGTGGTATCTGTCATAATGATGAGACAGATTCGATGACTATTGCTTTGCGACAGTGGAGTTTTTCCGGCCATGGCACCGGAATTTTGAGTGATTATGACTATCTTGGCCAAAATACAGCTGCCTGTGGTCCGGAATGCCATACAAAGGAAGGATATATTCAATATCTCGCCGATTCCAGCATAGCTACGGTCTATTTCCCGACAGAAATTGGATGTATGGCCTGCCATTCTCCTCATGAGAATAAAGATTTTTCATTGCGCGATCAAACCAATCTGTGTGTTTTTTGTCATCAACAAATAATTGACCCGCCATCTGGAGTGCTAACCAATATTTCAATTTCTGATAGCTGGGGACCTCATTTCTCAACTGAATATGGAATGATTCGAGGCATCGGCGGTTACGAATATGCCTTCGCCTCCCCTTATAATTTTTCGCTCCATAGCAATATGGGCGAAAACGGATGCATGACCTGCCATATGGATTCAGCCAATGTATTCACGCTCGGCGGGCATAGTTTGAATATAGTTTACAATTCTGAACAATTAACGACGTCTTGCAATGTTGCGTCGTGCCATGGCAGCGATCCTATTGATGATATTTATAATCATAATGTTTGGCAGGCAGAATTAGCCGATAGTCTGGCCGTTTTGAAAGACAGCCTTGTCGCGGCCAATTTGCTCACCATATTTGATATTCCTGTGGTTAGATCCATAAGTGGCGATAGTCTGGTGACCGATTCAGCAGGAGCGTTGTTTAATTACTTATTTGTTAGCGGCGACAGCAGCTATGGAGTCCATAATCTGCCTTATGCCCGCGATCTGGTAAATTCCAGTCTCAGTTTCTTATCAGATAGATTCACCTTAACTATCCCCAATGCCGCCGGTGATTCGGGCACCGTGACGTTAAATCCGACCGGGGGTTCATATATCAGAGGAACTACGGTAGAGGTTCTGGCCACATCCAATGCCGGATTTGTTTTCGAAACATGGAACGGGGATACTATTTCAACCGATAATCCGATCATTATTTTAATGAACTCTGATATTACAATTGAAGCCAATTATACGGCAATACCATAATACCAATTGAAACAGGCCGCCGGTAATCCGGTGGCCTGCTATATAAAACAAATTTAAAAAAGAATAAATTACTTATCCGACTGACTCAAACTTTTCTGTTAATGCCGGGACAATTTCAAAAAGATCTCCTACAATTCCGTACGATGCAATATTGAATATTGGGGCATCCTTATCACGATTGATCGCGACAATTGTTTTAGACGTCTGCATCCCAACCAGATGTTGAATCGCTCCTGAAATACCAATAGCAAAATACAGTTTCGGATTAACCGTTTTGCCGGTTTGCCCAACCTGATGCGAATATGCGATCCATCCGGTATCAACGATTGCCCTCGAGGCACCAACTGCAGCACCCATCGCATCGGCTAGTTTCGTAATTATTGGAAGATTTTCCTCGCCGCGAATACCTCTACCGGCCGCCACAATAATATCGGCTTCGGTTAGATTTATCGATTGACCGGCATCAGCCACACTTTCCTTCACCGATGTTTTGGCCTCAAATACCGAGTTGGCTACTGTTTCTGCCACAACTTCTCCATCACCGCTGGTTGATTCATCAAAGACCTTTGGCCGAACGGTCACAAAAAATATCTTGCCTTCTTTACTACCTAAATTAACAATCACATTGCCGCCATAGGCAGGACGAGTAATCGTTATTTTATCACCATCGGCCGTAAGCCCGGTTATATCAGAAGCCATCGCTCCGTTATTCATCGCCGCCAAACGAGCAATCATTGCCTTGCCAAAAAAGGTGGCGGCACCAATAACCAATTGCGGTTGATATTTATTAATCAGCTCGGTTAATACTTTGGCATAAACTTCATCATTGCAGAATTTTAGTGCCGGATTGGACACTGCCAAAACCTTCCCGCCACCCTTAGCAGCAAGTTCGGCAGCCAAACCATCAGCAGCCTCGGCCAGACAGGCGGTTTGTATCTCGCCACCGGTCGCGGCGGCAACCGTTAATAATTCAAAGCTAATATTCGAAAGTTTTCCGTCTTTTTGTTCGGCAATTGTCAAAACCTTAATACTCATCAGTCTTTCCTTCCTCTATTTCAGCCTGTCTCCTGACAGTTTCTATGATTTCTTTTAAAGTTACCTTATGTTTCGTCGCTGCTTTTAAACAGTTATCATATTCCGGCTGGATCTTAAACCCATCCTTCAATTTCAATATCTTCACCCGAATCGATCCAAAGCTGGAATTAACAACTTTTTCTCTGCGTTCCAAAGTCCGCCTTGACTCGCTTCGGAATCTGATTCCGGCCGTCGAAGTTTCATTGAATATAATGTCACAGATTTTATCAGACAAATCTTTTTTGCATAAAACCGTCAAAAGATTTCCCGGCCGGTTTTTTTTCATAATTACAGGGGTTAAAAACATTTCATAAGCTCCGGCGTCATAAATTTGAGAAAACAGATAATCATAAATTTGCGGATTCATATCATCGATATTTGTTTCCAAAATGTCAATCTGGTCAGAAACAGTATAATTTTTATTGGTATGACCCAAAATTATCCTGAGCAAGTTGGGGGAATCATCATAAATTTTTGTCACTGCTCCAAAACCTGATT
>DAOUVS010000268.1 GCA_030667525.1 Candidatus Zixiibacteriota bacterium
TTAATATAGTATCAATAAACGAAGATTCAGCTCTCATTTCTTCATATATTGATATATCTAATTTTATTTTATACAATAAGAGTGAAATACAAATACCATTTGAACCATTTTATTTAAGCATCTATCCCATTTTGATGCGCGAACATGATAATTTGCCAATTCATACTGATAGATTATTTAAAATAAATCTTTCGGCTAGAATAAGGTGCTCAAAATTTGAGTCAAAAATTGATTCATTATTTGTAGGCAAGAAGGATGGAAAATATTTTTCCTCAAATATAAATTATAGCGATTCGAATACTATTGTATTGAAGTATGATTACAATCGTCCAATAAAGACATTTTCTGGTCAACAGAAAAAAGACGCAATAGAATTTGCTAGAAAATATTTGGAATACAAGGATTCCACATTCATATTATTTCGAAGATAATACTAATTTTTATTTATATCCAATAACTGAAGAATAAAATATCCAAATTATGGAAGGAGCAATTTTATGCCAAAAATTGACTGGTTTTATTGTCGGGGCGGCTGACAGTCGTGCAATAAAACGCGGGAGTTTCTCGCGAAACACAAAATCGAAACCATAGCAGAAGTTGATGCACGGAAAGATATCCTCAGGGAAAAAGAGGCGCGGGATTTATTTGCATCGGCCAATAAGCTTTATGTCGTCCGAGGGAAAAAAGTCGTTTCTTTTGATTTGAAAAAGGAAACACCGGACAAAGAAGCTTTTGAAAAAATGATCCTGGGTCGCACCGGAAATCTCCGGGCACCTACTATTCGCAAAGGGAAAAAGATCATTATAGGCTTTAACGAAGATTCCTTTCGGGAGTTTTTCGGTATTAAATAGCCTAATTTACCAAACATTGACTAACATATTGCGGTCACGGATTAAAATCCCCGGCCGCTTTTTTTAAACCATTTATTCAGAATATTATCCGGTAAAATTTTCCTATCATCTGTTCCAACTGTTTCATCAACATGAAACATGTTCCATTTCCTGTTCAAACCATGAACAATGTCTGATAATCCAACAGAATATATAGTCCTTTTCCGTTCACATTTCCGACCAAAAACGGCAATACCGATTGTCACACATAGTCATAGCAAATTCGCACAATTTCGGCCCGCTTTTTGACATTACTAAATCATGTAAATACGGTGACGATAAAATTTAAGGAGTTATAGAATGAATAAGAGGGCTTGCATTTTGCATCAAAAATTAAGACAAACCGTTTCAATATTAACCATTAGTGCTATTTTTTCCCTATTGTTTCTGGTACTGGTGGCGCCGATTGAGGCTGGTGAGGTGACACCTACTACCATTACTATCAGTTGGACTGCACCCGGAGATAATGGCACCTTAGGATGCGCCAATTTATATGATATCCGCTATACCACCGCGACAATAAATAGCGGCAATTGGGATAACTGTAATCAGGCAGACGATGAACCAATCCCGCAACCATACGGAAACCTGGAAAGTTTTACCCTTACCAATCTCGATCCCGACACCTGGTATTATATTGCTATGATGGCCGCCGATGAGGCCGCCAACTGGTCAGAACTATCAAACGTAATTGCGGTCAAAACCCAGTCGCTTAGTTTGGATGTTGAAACCGATGAGTTGATTTTACCTGATGATTTTCATCTGGCGCAGAATTACCCCAATCCGTTTAATCCGGCAACAAAAATCGAATTTTCTATTCCGGTTACTGCTCATGTAACAATCTCGATATTTAATATTCTTGGGCAGGAAACAGCCAGACTGATCGATGAGATCAAACCGGCTGGAAATTATTCAATTATCTGGGATGGAGTTGATTCCTATGGCCAGCATGTTTCATCGGGCGTATATTTCTATCGTATCAACGCAAATGATTTTACCGAATCCAAAAAAATGGCATTGGTACAATAATATATTATCCTGCGTTATTTCAAAACGGCGTTCCGGCGCCGTTTTTTTATGCCTGATATTATATAAAATAGATGCAAAATATTGGTGGTAATAAATAGATAGATAATTTATTATCAGATTATGAATATCCTTGGAATATCGGCTTATTATCATGACAGCGCTGCCTGTCTTGTTTGCGATGGCATAATCATCGCCGCCGCGCAAGAAGAACGGTTCAGCCGTATCAAACATGATTCTAATTTTCCGGAACAGGCAACCTCATATTGCCTCGAAGCGGCCGGTATAAAGCCAAATCAAATCGATCTGGTTGCATTTTATGATAAACCATGGATAAAATTCGAACGATTGATGGAGACCTATCTGATTTTTGCTCCGCGCGGGATCAGGTCATTTCTTCTCGCTATGCCGCTCTGGCTAAAGAAAAAACTATGGATAAGTGAACTGATAAAAAAAGGACTACCGGGGTATAAAGGTGAAATTCTTTTCCCGGAACATCATCAGTCTCATGCCGCTTCGGCCTTTTTCCCCTCACCATTTGCTCAAGCCGCTATCTTAACTATGGACGGTGTCGGCGAATGGGTAACAGCTTCATATGGTATCGGTGTGGAGAACAAAATAGTATTGCAGCATGAACTGCTGTTTCCACATAGTCTGGGACTTCTCTATTCGGCCTTTACTTACTACACCGGCTTTAAAGTCAACTCGGGCGAATACAAAATGATGGGACTGGCGCCATACGGATCGCCAAAATATATGATGACCATCCTTGAAAATCTAATTGATCTCAAAAGTGATGGCAGTTTTCGACTCAATATGGAATATTTCAACTACTGCTCCGGCCTGACCATGACGACACAAAAATTTCATGATCTATTTAATGGTCCTCCCCGCCAACCGGAATCGGAGATCACCGAAAAATATATTGATATTGCCTCCTCGATTCAAAAAGTAACGGAGGAAATAATATTAAGAATGGCGCGCCATGTTAAAAGTCAAACCGGTCAGAAAAATCTTTGTCTGGCTGGCGGGGTTGCCCTAAACTGTGTCGCCAATGGTCTGTTATTGAAAGAAAATATCTTTGATAAGATCTGGATTCAACCGGCGGCCGGTGATGCCGGAGGTTCCATTGGCGCTGCCCTTTTTGGATGGTTCCATGTGCTCGAAAATAAAAGAATTTCAGACAGTAAAAGTAATGATTCGCAAAACGGCTCATATCTGGGACCGGAATGGACAACTGACGAGATAGAAATCTTTTGCAAAAAAAATAGCTACTGTTATACCAGACATACTGAAGATAAAACTATCGATATAACTGCCGAAGCAATTGCCGACGGAAAAATAGTCGGATGGTTTTCCGGCCGGATGGAGTTCGGACCGCGGGCTCTTGGTGCCAGATCAATTCTCGGTGATGCCCGATCTGAATCAATGCAGTCGGCAATCAATCAAAAAGTCAAGTTCCGTGAGTCGTTCCGGCCGTTTGCACCATCGGTACTGGCAGAGGACGCCAACGAATATTTTGATCTGCCGGTCGAATCACCATACATGCTCCTGACGGCGCAGGTGAAAGACAAATATCACTGCGAAATATCAGCAGAAGATAAAAACCAAACCGGACTTGAAAAATTAAAAGTAATCAGAAGCAAAATCCCGGCAGTGACTCATGTTGATTATTCGGCGCGAGTACAAACGGTTTGTCAAAAAGATAATCCAAGATACCACGCCTTAATATCAAAGTTCAAAGAGAAAACAGGATACGGTCTGATTGTTAATACTTCTTTTAATAAACGGGGTGAACCGATTGTATGTTCACCGGAAGATGCCTACAACTGCTTTATGTCAACCGGGATCGATATGCTGGTTATGGAAAATATTATTCTTTATAAAAATGAACAACCGGAATATAAAACCAAAGATAGTACAACAGTTTCCAAAAAACCGAA
>DAOUVS010000073.1 GCA_030667525.1 Candidatus Zixiibacteriota bacterium
AATATCTAACTAATGATATTGGCCAAACTATTATACTGGAACTTGAACCGAGCGGATTTAAATTGGTTTACGAAGGCAGATATCGAGGCTGTTGAATCGCCGGCACAAACTATTTATCCAGTTATACGGCAAAACCCATTATCTATAACCATCAAAATTACTGGAACTCTGTTTTGGTAATAATGTAAAAAATGAATAATATATAACCGGCTTGACAAATTTCAGATTTTGTGTATTTTTGTCAGCTAACAAAATTGGAAAAATAATAGCAGGAAAATTGATAAGGATACTATGATATCAGTCCAGAATCTTACCAAGTATTACGGAACATCTCTGGCGGTCGACAATATCTCATTTGACATTGCTAAAGGAACGGTTGTCGGTTTTCTCGGCCCCAACGGAGCCGGTAAATCGACCACTGTCAGAATTATAACCTGCTACCTCGCCCCTACTTCCGGGACGGTGCAGGTTGATGAAAATGATATTATGACCGAATCGCTCGAGGTCCGTAAAAAAATCGGCTATCTGCCTGAAAGCGCTCCACTTTATTACGACATGAATGTTGTCGATCATATTAAATTTATTCAGAGCATGCGTCAGGAATCTGCCGTTTCAAATGGCCACCGCATTAAAGAAGTTATTGATATTTGCTGGCTTGGCGATGTGGTCCACAAAAATGTCGGCGAGCTGTCAAAAGGGTTTCGACAAAGGCTCGGTCTGGCCCAGGCGATGGTGCACGATCCGGAAATCCTGATTCTCGATGAACCTACTGTTGGACTTGATCCGAATCAGATTATCGAGATCAGAAATTTAATTACTGAGCTTGGCAAAGAAAAAACAATTATTCTCTGCTCGCATATTCTGCCAGAGGTTGAAGCAACCTGTGGCCGCGTCCTGATTATCGATGAGGGCAAAATTGTTGCCGATGGAACCCCAACCGAGCTTCAGTCTTCGTTTGAAGGTAAAGGTAGAATCATAATTCAGGCCAAAAACAACCTTGACCAATTTATTGAAAAATCTACTCAGATCGCCGGAATCGAGAGAATAGTTAAAACGCGAACAATTACCGAAAACCTCAAAGAGATAGATTTTGAAACGGTAAAGGGCATTGATCCCCGCGAGGATATATTCCGTCTCTGTATTGAAAATCAAACGGTTCTGCTTGAGATGAAACGCGAAGAAACTTCGCTTGAAGATATCTTCCGTCAGTTGACCGGGAAGGAGCAGTTACAATGAACCAAATTCTTGTCCTGGCCAAAAAAGAATTCAGATCATATTTTGATTCGCCGGTAGCGTATGTTGTCATATCTTTGTTTTTGATTATTGCCGGATGGCAGTTTTCATCAACGATGTTTCTCAACAATACGGCCGATTTGAGATCATTATTCAGTATCACCAAATTTATTCTGTTGTTCTTTATCCCGGCGGTTTCCATGCGGCTCTTCTCCGAGGAAAAAAGGGGCGGAACGCTTGAAATTCTGATGACCCTGCCGGTCAAAGACTGGAAATTAGTATTGGGGAAATTTCTGGCCGCCTATGCATTGATTTTGGTTACGCTGGTTCTGACCGGTATTCATTATATCAGTATTTCATTGATGGGTGACCCTGATTTTGGAGCTTCGATGGGAGGATATATCGGACTGGCGCTGGTAGTTGGGGTTTATCTGTCAATCGGAATCTTTACTTCAAGTTTGACCGAAAACCAGATAATCGCTTTTATCATGGCTTTTGTAATAATATTTATATTTTTCATGCTTGATAAACTGGTGTTTTTGATGCCCGGTTTTCTGGCCAACATTTTGGAATTTCTTTCGATTGATTATCATTATAACAATATTTCCCGGGGGGTTATCGATTCTCGGAACCTCATTTATTATTTTTCGATGATATTTATGTTCCTGTTCCTGACGGTGCAGGTTCTTGAAAGCAGGAAGTGGAAATAATGGCTAAGGAAATAAAAACCAAATCAACAGCATTGATGCTGATAGTAATTGTCGCAGCAATTTTGATAATTGTCAATCTTATTTCGCTGAACTTTTTCTCCCGTTTTGATCTGACCGATGAAAACATTTATTCGCTATCGGAATCATCAAAAGGGCTTGTCTCAGAACTGGATGATAAGTTGACTATCAGGGCATATATTACCGAAGATCTCCCCGCTCCGCATAACGGCCATGCCCGTTATCTCAAAGATATGCTCGATGATTACAAAGCATATTCAAACGGCAATCTGCAGTATGAGTTTATTGATCCGGCCAAAACCGAACGAGAAGAAGAAGCGATGAGTTACCGCATCCCGGCGGTCCAATTTAATGTCTTCCGCAATGATAAGACCGAATTTATCAAAGCGTATAAAGGCTTGGTTTTGCTATACGGCGATAGACAGCATGTCCTGCCGTTTATTGAAACACCTCAAAACCTCGAATATGAACTTACTCTGGCCATAAAAAAGCTTACCACTGTCGACGTTCCATTTATCGGATTCACCATGGGCAATATGGAACCGGATATGCAGCAGGGGTTAACGTGGGCATATCAGAAACTGCAGGAGGAGTATCGGGTACAATTTATTAACCTCGATAATGTTCGCAATCTCCCGGAACAGCTTGATGCCCTTTTTGTCGTTCAACCTAAAGAAAAATTGAACGCCTGGGAGCTGTATCTGATTGACCAGTTCATCATGCGCGGCGGAAAAGTGTCGTTCCTTTTTAATCCGTTTGAAGTCAATGTTACTCAGGCAATAGTTGCCCCGATTGATAATGGACTTGATGGAATGCTGCGATCTTATGGTATAGGTGTTAAAGGCAGCCTGATTGTTGACGCCCAATGTAATGTTATCCCTGTAACCCGCGACATGGGTGGGTTCAGGGTTCAATCAATTTCGCAATATCCGTATTTTCTAAAAATATCTAATTTCAATGATAGTATCCCGATTGTAAAAGATCTCAATTCACTTGATATGCTTTTTGTCAGCCCGCTTGATCTGTCGCTTCCGCTACAGGAAAATCAGACGCGCGAAATACTTTTTTCGTCATCTGATATGACCGGCTCGCGTGCAATTCCGATTGATATCTCCCCTGAAAAGCAATATCAACAATCGGATTTTACCGAAACCAGTCTCCCTTTGGGTGCGGTACTGTCGGGTAGTTTTAGAAGTTATTACGCCAGCAATGTAACGGTACCTCAATATGCCGGTCCCGACACATTGGGCACCACGCCATTTCCGGTCAGAGCCAATGAAACATCCGACGCACGGATAGTTGTTATTGGCAATGGATCATTTATTACCGATGATTTCAGGCGCAGCAATAGCGGATTTGTTTTGCTGATGAATATCTGTGACTGGCTGACTCAGGATAAGGGTCTGATATCAATTCGCTCCAGATCTGTCTCGGCCAGGGCGCTTGATGCTCAAACTGACGGCACCAAACAATTTGTCAAATACTCAAACATCTTTGCCATGCCGCTTCTGGTGATTCTTTTTGGGTTAGGTCGCTGGCAATATAAAAGATCATTAAAAAAGAGAAATGTATCATGAAAAGATTAATGATTCCGGCCATTATTCTGGTCGCGGCTGTTATTATCTGGCTTGTCCAAAGCAGTTATGAAGAGAAACGAATAGCGGGAACAACCATTGACAATTTTCTCGAATTAGACGCTGCTGATATTAACCGAATTGTTATTGTTCTCCCGGGAGATACTTTAAAATTATATAAGGATGATCCGGTTTGGCTACTGGAAAACGGCCCCACACCCAGAATGGCCGATATGATGGTTATGAACAATGTCATTGGCGCAGCGACTTCAATAACGGTCGGCAATGTCGTCTCAGAAAACAGGGAACAACAAACAATTTTCCAAGTTGATTCGACTAACGGTGTTTTAGTTGGGTTTTACAATGACAGCACTCTTCTCAATTCGGTTATTATCGGAAAACTGACCAGCGATAATGCTCATACCTATATAAGAATTCCCGGATCTGATGAAGTTTACAGTTCCAATAATGTCCTGACCTACACTTTTAATCGGGACAGGAATCAGTGGTTGGATAAAACCATTTTTGCCATGAATCCGGACCTGATTGAATCGGTAGAATTGAAACAACCGGATAAGAGTACAAAATTAAATCTTTCCGGAGACGGCTGGTATGTTTCCAAAAAACCATACGCTGATAATATCCCGGCTGATTCGACCAAAGTAATAAATTTCCTCAGGCGGCTTTGTTACCTGCGTGGAAATGATTTTGCTAATATCTCTGATAAAGGTAATATTAATTTTGAAAAACCGGCTTTAATCATTGATATCACTTTGCCCGATGGTTCTGTACAAATTGAATTTTCTGAGATTATTGATAAAGACCTGGGCCGCTACTATTGTCGAAGAGCCGACCAGATGGACACACTGGTGGTCTCGATGCCGGTATTTACCGACATCAACAAAGATTTTGCCGGATTTATGCCTGAATAAGAATCAGTTTCGCGAATCTTAATTCTTGTATATTTGAATCTTTTTATTAGATTGTATTACAGTCTAATTAAGGAGGTTTTTTTATGGCTTCATTTATCATGGCCATGACTATCAACCCCGGTGCCAAAAAACTACATTCAGAATTACCCGGCAAAATTAATGACTCACTTGAAGTATTTACCGAGAATGAAGTTAAGGTAAATAATCTTTATGCCACACTGGGGAGATATGATTTCCTAGCCGTATTTGATGCCGTTGATCAGTCAGCCGCATTTAAAATTGCAAGCGGAATTAATAACATGGGCATTTTGGAAACTGAGACCTGGCCGATTGTTTCTTATGATGATTTTTCCAAAATACTGACTTAATTCGCCATTCTCGACAGATTTCGTAAACGATCAGAAAACTTAAGACCTATTGTCCCAATATTCCTGATACGTGATTTTTTATATATGGTATCTGATCCTCAATGTATGGATTAAGTTCGATCGCTCTGTTGAACGCCTTGTCTGATTCAATTCGATACGGTTCTGACCCGGTTATCAAATATGCCCGATAATAAAGAAATCCGGATTTCAGGAAGATCGAGAAATCATCAGGAAACAGTTGCATCACTTTTTGAATTTGTGCGAATCCCAAATCGGTCGAACCTCTCATTATCATTACTTCCGGCATCAGCATCAACGCAGAGCGGTTATCCGGATATTTTTTAATAAATCTACCGAGATAATAATAAGTGCTGTCAAGCTCAGATCGGGTAAAAAAATCTATTGCTATCTCATAATCGCTTAACATATATGAAACAGGTCTCAGGCCCATCGCTTCCCTATCTATCCTAAGAATTGAAATTTCAACATCCCTTATCCAATACATGGCTACTTCCGATGAGATTTTCAATCCCGGATAAACGACATTGGCAACATTCAGGTTGCTGGCATCCATTGCAAGATGCGTAAATGGAAATTTATTGAAAAGAGTCGGATCCTTAAATGACATTCCAAACATATAAATAAATGCTTTAAGATTATTGTCTGCGGTCAGACTCTGAGAATACGGTCCTGCCACAACTGCATTTTCGCCAAGATTTTGTTGCAGTTCCCTGCCGGCAGTCTGGAATGTATAGGTACCATCCTTAAACCAGCTATAACTCCAATAATACTGATAACAAATTGAGGCCAAAAGAAATATCGTCAGCAAAATACTCTTATGATGAATTACCTTAAGCGTCTTATCCCTGAAAATAAAACAGACAATTGAAAAACTAACCGCAATAATAATGGAAATAAGAATTTCCTTTATTGTGAATGCCGATGACTGCAGACCAATCAACCCGATGATCACAAATTGAAATATAAAAAAGAATCCTATATAAAAAAGTAACACCGATCTTGGACGACTCAGTTTAACTTTTTTAATATTTTCTAATTTTGATGATAAGGTAATTGCGATAATACCGGCAATTGGCAATATCAGGAATAATTGATACCGCAGCGGCCGATAATTGGGAAACATTAAAAACAGATAACCTGCGACCAACCAGCCGAGACAAAATAAAATTTGCCGATTTTCTTTAAGCCATTTGTCGAATCGCCCTGATCTTAAAATCAGCGACAAACATGATACAAACAGCAATAGTGTCACAAATGGTGAGAAATAGTATAGCTTTGATGCCGAGCCAAATGTAAACAGATTTTCGATCAAACGAAGCGGTGATGTCAATGCTTCCGGCGCTCCATACATCCCAACCGTTTGTTCTTGCATATACCTATAAACGGTGCCGATATTCTCACCATAGTACAACATTGCGAGAAGAATCAACGATATAACCGATGAGGAGATCAGAATAAAAGATTGCTTCCAAAATTCTTTCTTGTTTTCAACCCTGATAATTAGCAGTATTGGAACAATCATCACAATTCCAAACATCTTACCCGACAGCATACATAAGGTTATCATCACCCCCGAAAAATATAACACCCAGTTGGCAGGATAATAACGGGTAAAGACATAATACAGCAGTCCGCACAAAAATATCAGCCCGTTTTCCAGAAATGGAAAACGTCCATAAACTGTGAGAACCATACATGGAATCAGAACCAAAGCGGCTACTACGGCCGAACGAATTGATTCCCGTTTTAGACCAAATAGAAATAACGCCAGACCGCCCAGATTAAGAAATAAGGCAGACAGATTGGCCACCACCCGCGAAACTCCGAACAGATTAAAAAACATATACCCCGAAGCAGATGAAAGCGAGTATTTAAAAGCAATCCAGCGCGGATAATCAAAAATATCCCACTGATCAAACAACGCTTTATTACGGGCAAAGCTGGTCAGATTATATGGATCGGTTAACAGTGCCCGGCTCATTCTGCTGAAAAACTGCGGCGGATCAATATTAAGATCATAGAATCTTAGGATTATTCCCGGTATAAGAGCGACAATTGCTATTATATAAAAAGCCCTGTCGGTAAAAAGATTATTAACTAGTTTTTTTATCATCTTCATATAGTCCATAGATACAAAATCATTTTATCCTTGACAAGAGTTGAAATTACATATCGAGTGCAAATATGCATTTCCAATGCAAGTGACAGTTCCTCATATTTTTCGGCAAACCAACTCACCTTTTCCAAGAGGCACCACCAATGCGTCAATTCTGCTATCTTCAAGTGCTTTATTTATTATCGGTTCCAATTCTTTTATTGATAACCCTATTTATTATTTTGCGCCGTGTAAATACTATCAGATTGTTCTTTCAGTTGTTTAACTTCCAACCGACAGTTTGGGTTTAAAGAGATCGCCCGATTAAACATTTTATCGGCTTCAGCCATCATTTTATCGTTACTATAACGATGATAAAGGCTGTAGTGATATGCCCCTGCTTCCATACAAATCGAATAATCACGGGGATATAATTGCATAAGTGTATCAAAGATTCCAAAGCCAACATCAAGATTGCCATGCCCCAGATAATAATTGGCCAGAATTAAACTGGCCGATTTATTATTTTGGTTTGATTCCAGACTTTTATTGAGATAATGGAGACAGCTATCAGCATTGGCCAATTGAAAATATCCTATCCCCTTCTCATAATCAGTCAAATTATAGTTGCGATTATATTGAACCATGTAGTCATCCGGCATCCGCGCCACTCTCGTTTCGATATCCCTGAATCGATAATTAGACACCCAGCGAATTGTCTGATTTAAAAACGGATAGTCTTTAAAAAGCATATCCCAGTTACTGACATCGGCGGCGATATGAGTTACCGGGTATTCGGCAAAAAGCCGGGGCTCTTTTTGTGCCATTCCAAACCAGTAAATAAATGATCTTATATTATTGTCAATCGTCAAGGCTTGAGCGTACGGCCCAATTAGAACAGCATCTTCGGATATATCACAAGTTAATGATTGTCCCGCCTCGGCAAGATTATAGGTCCGCTTATTAAACCATTTGATAACCCAATGTGATTGAAATAATACTGATAAGCAGAGAATAACGAGAAGATAACTCGGAAGGTTTTTGAAAAATAAGTTTAGTTTTGTCCTTAAAATATAATAGGCAATCATCATCAATATTGCGATTGGCAATCCATACCAAACTATAGCCGCAGACATCGTTAAATCAAAGAAATAGGCGGCAACTATAAATATTAAATGACTTGCGAAACTCCACCAGATTAAAAATAGTAATATCATATTTTTATAATTTGGTTTGAAATCCGTTTCAATTTCTTTATAAAACGAGATCAGATATCCGACAATCCCTGCGGTCGGCATTAGAAGAAATAGCTGGTAACGAAGCGGTTGATAGTTAAAGAGCATTAAAAGCAAATATCCGCTTGCCAACCATCCGAGACAAAACAGCAATTCTGTATTATTCTGCTTTCTGATTTTCTCCCAATTAAAAACTATTGCCGTCAGCGATAACGAAATTAATACTAATAGAAATGGCGAGAAGAAAAACAGTTTCGATTTTCGTCCGAATGAAATTAAGTGCTCGACAAATTTAACCGGTGATGTCATCGATTCCGGGAAACCATAGATACCCGAGGCATGCTCACCCATAAATTCAAATAGATTCCCTATTTGACTTCCGAAAAACAACCACGCTAAAACAATAAACGAAATAACCGTTGAGATAAATATTGTTCCAAACTGTTCAACAAACCGCTTGCGGTCTATATTCCAGATAACAAACGCAATAGGTATAATTAATACCATCCCGAACATCTTCCCGGATAATCCGCATAGCGACAATAGCAAACCGGTTAGAAGCAATGACCATCGTGATGGATAATATCTATTGAACAGAAAATATATTAAGCCGCAAAGAAAGATCAGTCCTGTTTCCAGAAATGGAGAACGGCCGAAACTGATCAGGGTCATATTTGTTAACAGAATCACAGCCGTTATAATAAACCAATTTTGTGAGCGTTTCAGATGAGCAAGAGCAAAGAGGGCAATTCCGGCAGTACTCATAAATATCGCAGATAAATTTGCGGTGACCCTCGAAACCCCACCAACCAGGAAAAACAGATAACTGAATAATGTCACCAGCGAATTCTTAAAAACTATCCAGCGTGAATAATCAAATATTTCCCACTGACCATACAGAATTCTATTACGTGCGAAATGAATATAGTTATAAGGGTCAGACAAAATATCCTGACTGGTCCATGCAAAAAAGTACGGCGGGTCGCTTTCAAGAAATAGAAATCTTACTATCAGACTCAGAGCTATTACAATCAATCCGGGCAAAACTGAATATCCTAATAGTTGATTATTGTTATTATCGTTTTTCATCAATTATTAAATAATAATTTTAATCTGTTGGAGCAATAAGCGATTTTATAAAATAAGTGAACATCAGTTTAATCTCTCTCCGAAAGAGGTTTACCCTCTACCCCGATATTTTCAAAAGGAGTTTCGATGATAAATATTACCGGTTTCCAATCCTGATTGGCGATGATATCTGTATAGGTTTCCGTCAGAACGGCAATCAGTTTCTTTTTAATCTCAACCTTTAATGGGCCAATATACAACTTAAAATGATGATACGGTTTGCCTTTTATTCCATCCCAAAGTAATCCTTCGTTTGCTGTCTCCCCTGATTCATATTCAAAAAAGCGGATTCCGAATATTTCTCTTGGCAGTTGTGTTATATCAGCCATGACCTTGGTTAACTTCGCCGCCAATATTTCTTTTTTGCTTTGATCTAATTTGGGAACTGATATTTCAAGACAGGGCATCTGTCGCTCCAATCAATTTATAATCAATAGATGGCGCTATTCTTATGAAACCAGAAAACATAACCAGGCGGCGGCAAAGGCGCCATAAGTACCAATCGCATAACCTATCAGTGCCATCAGAATACTGACCGGGACAAGTTTTTCATTATGAAAAGCAGCCACTACCGGCGCACTTGCCGCCCCGCCGATATTGGCGGCGCTGGCAATCGCGGTCGAATGAATGTCAACATGGAATATTCTTGCGCCCAGAATACAAAATGCACCATGAATAAATATCCAGATGTAGGCGCCAAAAATAAACCAGGGAGCCTGATCGGCCAGATTACTGATATTGGCCCGCGCACCCATATTGGCAACAAACAGATAAATCAGCGCCATCGCCAACTGATGGCTTCCCGGAATATTCCGCGCCTTGGTCATAGATAAACCAATTCCGAATGTTGTCACTAATAATATTTTCCATGAACTCGCCGATAGCACCGGCGGTATCGTCGGCATATATCCGGCCAGCTTTCCGGCCAGCCATGCGAAAAACAAACCAAAGAACAACAGATACAGAAAATGACGCATCTCCAGTTTGCCCTTATCTTTGTTCAACTCGCCCGACGTTTTCTCCAGCATCTCTATTCTGTTTTTATCGACTTTGGCAAATTTGCTGAACCACTTTGTAATATTTTTTGAACTGAGCATCAGCGGTAACCAGATCAAATAAACTGCATTATCAGCAATAACGGCCAATCCAAACGCTTCACCCGGCGTCTTTAATCCTTCACTGACTGCCGCCATATTGCCGGTCCCACCGATCCAGCTTCCGGCCAACGCACCAAACCCTTTCCATGCTTCCGGGCCAAGTCCGCTTTTTACAATAAAATATGCAATCGGGGCGCCAATGATTACCCCGGCGGTTCCAAACAGCATCACAAAAATCCCTTTACCCATCACCCTCACGGCCGACTTGACATCGACATCAAGCAGCATAATAATCAAAAACATCGGAAGCACCGAATCACCCATAAAATCATATACCGGCGATTTGCTGACCATCAATCCGGTGTTGGAGAATATCACAGGAACTGCATAGATAAAAAGCAGCGGCGGAAAGAAATTGAAAACTTTCCATGAAGTTTTTTTCTCAAGAAAAAAGAAAAACGATGCCACTCCGGCGAGTATCGCCAGCACCCCCAAAGGACTTGTAATCAGTGACTCGTTCATTTATATTATATCCAAAACTGTCCAAATGTTGTTAGGGGCGAATGTAAACTAAATATGTTTAAAAATCAAGCGATACTCTTTATTATGTATGGTAGGTCAAATCTCTTTGAGGCTTGACCTACAATATTATGAAATTGAAGGAAAATTACATACTGGCCAAATGCTGTAACCCGACTGAGTCGGATTCTATCATTGGTTATTACAGTTTTGATAATATTATCAAAGTGCATAAAGCCGACTGCCCCAATGTTAACATCACCGATCAGGCACGATTAATTACCCTTGACTGGCTTGATATAATCGAAACCGTCATTTTTGTTCCTGAAGCTGATTACAATGAACTGAATGAAATCGATTTTCTGATTATGAATCATCATAAGATCTATGGCGTTGATTACTCATTAAAAGTTGCCGCGATGCTTAGCGTTGATAAAAAAGCGGTTTTTGATTCGCATAAGAAATTGCGTGGAATGAATATTCTTGAGCGGGTCGAACCGTTGATGATCCAGTACCGTAAAGGTATCGCCAAAAACAAATGGATCAAACACCGCAACCATACTTATTATAATTTGACCGATAAGGGCAAAAAGTATTTGGAATATTCGTCAAAGTAGGTCGAAATCCCGAATGGTTTCGACAAATTTATTATTAACGTCATTCCCGCGAACGCGGGAATCCAGGTTAAATTAATTTATCATATAAATCACACCATTCAAAATTATTTTTCTCGATCAAATCAATCTTCCATTTCCGTCGCCACTCCTTCATCTGCTTTGCTCTAATAATCGCCTGCTCGATACTTTCATGCACCTCATAATAAACCAAGTCATGCACTTTATGCCTTTTAGTAAATCCTTCCGCCAAATCATTCTTATGTTCATATACTCTTTTGATTAAATCGCTTGTAACACCAATATAGAAAGCTC
>DAOUVS010000228.1 GCA_030667525.1 Candidatus Zixiibacteriota bacterium
ATAACTCCCTCAATCGCTATATAATTCGGTTCAGACATTTACCTCAGTCAGTTCTTTGTATAAAACAAGTTCGTCGCAATTGCACTTATCACAATATATTTCAAGTTTCTTTTTGGTCACCGGATGAAGAACTTCAGGGTCGATCTGAAGCATCGGTTTAAGAACAAACGCCCGCTCGGTCATCTTCCGGTGAGGGATCGATAGCTTCTCAGATTCAATGACTTCATCTCCAAAAAGAATTATATCAATATCAATTGTTCGCGGCTTACATTCGCCCTTATTAGTCCGTCCCAGTTTGGTTTCGATCTTTTCAACATTGGCTAAAAGCTCCGCCGGCCGGTAGGCAAATTGACCTTTGACAATCATATTAAAAAAGCCGGGGGAATCTTTATCCATCTCAAGCGCCGGGTTGACATAAATCGGAGAGTAACTGATGACCTCAAAACCTTCCATTGCGGAAATCATCTCATTCGCCTTGAACAGATTTTTTTCTCTATCGCCAAGATTAGAACCAAGTGACAAATATACTGTGTTTGACATACTAATTTCCTCTTATGCTTCCTGTTCTTCTTTTACTCTTTATTATCGGAAATTATCTTGGAAGCATCAGGTTGACGGCGAGTTACCTCAATTTCTATATGTTCGATCGTCCCGGCAATCGGTGGAATTTTTTTGCGGACTTTCAATGTCACCCGAAAAATCGGGAATTTTTCCAGAATGTTATCGGCCAGAGTAGTCGCCAGGCTTTCAACCAGGGAAAATGCCCTTCCCTCAACAACCTCTTTTATACAATTATAAACGGCGACATAGTCAATGGTATCGGTCAATTTATCAGTTTTTCCGGGGGCAGCCAGATCAGCTTCAAGTTCACAATCAACCTCGAACCGTCGCCCGGTCTCTTTTTCGGCAGCGCTGACCCCATGATAGCCATAAAAAATCATACCGCCTAATCTGATAACATCCATGTCAATTACTCCTCTGGATTTGGCTCCAAACTAATCTATTTTAGGGCGCTGTCAATCGCTTCTTTAAATTTTGCAAAAAAAATATTCAAGCCAAAATTACAAAAATTTATCTTCTCTGATTTTTGTTAGCCTGACAACTTCATCAGTATCAAGGGTTTTCAAGCCACCCAGACTTTCGCCGAGAAAAGCAATTTTGGCAAAATGCTCAACCGTTTCCATCCGTAAATAGGCTTGTTCGGCATCGGTTCCCAGGGTCAATACGCCATGATTTGCCAACAGAACGGCATTGTTCATTTTGATATATTGGCCCAATTTCACCCATTCTTTAGCGACACCGGTGGGGATATACTCGGTTAATTTAATATCCCCAATACTCAATAACACTTCTGGTAATATATTATCAGGTAATTGTTTACCAGATGCTGCAAAAGCGGTAGCATAGGGAGGATGAGCATGGCAGCAAGCTTTTATTTCAGGCCGGTTTTGATAAACCTGAAGATGCATTGCCGTTTCCGATGACGGCTCTCCATTGCCCGATATCTTCCGGCCGGTGAGGTCAATTACAATCAGATCGTCCGGTTCCAAAAACCCTTTTGGTTTACCGGAAGGAGTAATTAAAATTGAGTTATTATCAATTCTGACCGAAAAATTGCCATCAAATCCGGCTATCAAACCATTTTTATAAAGCAAATGGCAAAAATTAACAAGAATATTGGAATCGTTTTTTATTGACATAAAAATAATTAATCTAAAAATGTCCAAAAGTCAATAATTGTCGAGTTTTTTGATTTTAATTATAAAGCAGCAAAAGGCCAATTATTATGGGAAAACGGCGTATAACTTATTAGGAAAAATAAAAAAGGGGTCTTTTGAAACAGAATATCTAAATATAAGTATAATAGTTATATAGAATAAATATATAAATAAATATGTTGACAAAAAATGAAAAATACCGTATTATTTGAGGCTCCGTAGCTAAGGAGGTAATTGGGTTTATGGGGAGGTCTTTTACGTTCATGGGTAAAAGTACACGCATTGTATCATTTATTTTATTGGGGCTGTTCTTTACGTTCCTCGGTTTTATAATTGCATCCAATCTCGATTTTACTCCCAAGTCATCGGCTCAGATGTCATCTGACCCATATCCGGTTACAGTTGATGCCAGCGGCAAACACTGCTCTCCCTTTGTTGGAGTGGTGGAAAAAGTCACCAATGCGGTGGTCCATATTTCGGCTGAGTACGATGTTCAAAGCAGGGCCCGCGATGATGCCTTCTGGCAATTTTTCAGGATACCGCATGAACCGTCAAAATCTTTTGGATCCGGTTTCTTTTTCAGAGAAGACGGATATATCCTGACCAACAACCATGTGGTCAATGGCGCCCAGCATGTTTATGTTCGGACATCATCAGGGTATCAGTATGAAGCAAAAATTATAGGTGCCGATCCGCAAACCGATCTGGCTGTTCTCAAGGTCGATACGGAAGAGGATATTGATTTTATTCCATTTGGTAATTCCAATGATATCAGAGTCGGCGATTGGGCGATTGCAATCGGTAATCCGTTCCCGGAACAGGGACTTGATCGTTCAGTTACGGTTGGTGTCATTTCAGCCAAGGGGCGTAGTAATCTTCGTTTTGGCGAAGGAACACCGCGATTTCAGGATTATATCCAGACCGACGCTTCCATTAACCCCGGTAATTCCGGCGGTCCTCTGGTTGGCCTCGATGGCAAGGCGATTGGAGTTAATGCCGCAAT
Source organism: Candidatus Zixiibacteriota bacterium (assembly GCA_030667525.1). Classification (GTDB taxonomy): domain Bacteria; phylum Zixibacteria; class MSB-5A5; order GN15; family PGXB01; genus JAAERC01. Next base: position 2,722 of record DAOUVS010000228.1, read on the forward strand.
TTCGAGTCCTACCGGCGCCTCGGTTGGAATCAGTTTTGCCATACCGATTAATCTGGCTCGTTCAATAGTTCCTGATCTGATTGCCACCGGTAAAGTTTCACGCGCCTGGCTCGGTGTTTATCTGACCGAAATAACTGAAGCCGAAGCACGGATGCAGGGTCTGCCAGCGGTCAAAGGTGTGGGAATTGAATCTGTTTTTGATGGTTCACCTGCTGCTGAGGCGGGAATTACCCATGGAGATATATTGGTTGATTTCAACGGTCAGGAAATACTTGATATTGATAATTTTTCGGTTCTGGTGGCAACTGCCCCCAAGAATCAAGAGGTGCAAATCGGCTTGATGAGACGGGGAAAATATATGGCGGTTAATGCTATTCCGGTTGACCGGAACCAATATCAGTTGGCCCACAGCGAACAGTTTTCCAATCCCAACGACCGGCTGTCATGGCTGGGGATGGATCTTTTAAATTTTAACGCAGATATTGCCCGACAAATCGGTTCTGAATTTTTCCCGGGCATATATATAAACCGCATCTCTCGCGGTTCGCAGGCGTATCTGGCCGGGATATTACCCGGTTCGGTAATTACGCAAATAGATAACAATGAAATCAAGAACCTGGTCGAGCTGCAGGCGATCGCAGAACAAATGCAAAATAGACAAAAGGCGATTCCGCTTCTGCTGGTAGACCCCAGGGGACAGATAGAGTACAAGGCGATAAAGCCTTAGGTGTTTGAGCAAAACTATTTTTATAGTTTTTAATGGAGGCTACAAGAAATTTCGTGGCAAAACAAGCGTCGAAATATCGCGATGAAGACAGGTCTTTAGACCTGTACCTCCGCGAAATCGGAGAAACTCCTCTTATTAACGCGGCCGAAGAAGTCAGATTGGCTAAAAAAATTAAGCTGGGCTCAAAAGAAGCCCTGGAAGCATTAACAAAAGCCAATCTTAGATTTGTGGTTTCGGTTGCCACACAGTATCAAAATCAGGGCCTTTCACTGGCCGATTTGATCAATGAGGGGAACATAGGACTAATCAAAGCGGCCAAACGTTTTGATGAAACCAGAGGGTTTAAATTTATCAGTTATGCTGTCTGGTGGATACGCCAGGCAATTCTACAAGCTCTGGCCGAACAAAGCCGAATTGTAAGACTCCCCTTAAACAGGGTGGGAACACTGCATAAAATCGGCAAGACATCAAGTTCATTGGAACAGGGATTGGGTAGGGTACCATCTCCCAATGAGATCGCCATGGAGCTTGATCTATCGGAAGTGGAGGTTTCCGATACGTTAAAGATATCGAATTCGCATCTCTCTTTAGATGCACCATTCTCGGTGTCGGAAGATAATTCATTGATCGATATTCTCGAAGATGAGTTTCAACCGGCCCCAGACGAAGAGCTACTCGATTTTTCATTAAAACTGGAAATCGAAAAAGCATTGGATACGCTGACTCCCCGAGAAGCCGAGGTAATCAGTCTGTACTTTGGACTGAACCATGAAAAGGCATTAACTCTGGAGGAGATCGGCGCCCGTTTTTCACTGACGCGCGAAAGAGTTCGTCAGATCAAAGAGAAAGCGATCAGACGTCTGCGGCATGCCTCGCGCAGCCGCTCATTGCGAGCCTATTTGAATTAGGCAAAATAAAAACAAAGTACCTAAAGCCCGTCAATCCGGCGGGCTTTTTCATTCATATTCAAAAATAAAACTGAAATATATCTAATCTGTTTTATCAATATTCATATAATGGCATGCCGTTTTGCCATTGACAATAATTAAAATATTTGTATCTTATTAGAAGGTAACGAATTAATATTTTACTCATATATTCAGTTGCCAAAGTTTTCTTATTGTAAGGCAGGAACATACATTTTTTAAATTTGCAAAAACAGAGTTTAAAACTACATATCTCAATATCAATTAACCTAACCGGAGGAATTGTTATGAAAAGAGGACTTCTGTTAATTTTCTTAGGGCTAATTTTATTGGTCACTTCATCGGTTTTTGCCCAAGGCAACTGGGATAATCACAAAATGCATTTTCCACAATTGCCTGACGAATCAGGCTGGGGAATAACATCCAGTACGAATAGAGTTCTTGCCGATG
>DAOUVS010000237.1 GCA_030667525.1 Candidatus Zixiibacteriota bacterium
CAATTTCAAAATCATATAGAGCCTCGGTATAGTACAATCTATTATAATTTTCAACGCCCTCGAGATAATGCCGATACGCCTGCGGTGAGTGGGTCGTGAAATTGGCTATTTCCGGGTCAGGTTCCAGAAGAGCATCGGATGGCAAACTAAGGTTGCTTTTTATTTGAATGGTTAATTTATCGATGATCGAGAAAATATCATCATCAGCGTCGCCTTCTATTTTCTGTGAGGCCAACACATCGCCGGTGCTGACTTCCAGCAGTTGAGTAGTTACGATTAGATTCGGTGAAGTTGCCAGGATATTTCCAGTCAAAATCCATTTTGCATCGGCTTTGTCGGCGATTTGTGAGGCCGTACTGTTGCTGATCTTTTTGGTCCCCTCAATATCGAGCAGACCCAGTATATCTGAGAGATGCTGACTGGAAACAATATTCAGGTATTGAGATTCGGATAGATCGGCAATTAGCAAATTGGTCGCGATTTCACCCAATTTAAGACTATCAGTTGGGTCAGAAAGATTATCAAAATACATCACGGCCAGTCGATTATTTGCCGCGATTGCATCTTTTGATGGTTGAATATCAAACTGCCAGTCCTTGAGGATCAGGAAAATAAAGAATAAAGCGGCAATAGATATTGGAACCAGAGTCGGCCAAATCTTTTTGCGAGCTGTTGCTTTCTTATTGTCGGCCGAGTCGATTTTGACGATTTCTTCTATAGTATCCAGCACTTTTGGACTATGATTAAGAAGGTCGGCGGTTTTCCCAAATTTCTCTACTTTTTCAAAACATGAACCACATTTATATAGGTGTACCTCGAATTCATATTGCTCCTTTTCATCCAGAAGATTAAGCTCATAAGCATGGAGCATATTCTCGAAACGCTTGTCAATGCATCCACTCATAACTATAAGTCTCCCTTTTCGAGGCAAAGTTCAAGCATTGATCTGGCCCGGGATAAAACCGAATACAAATTATTCCGTGTCAAAGCAAGCTTGGTACAAATCTCAGCTACAGAATACCCATGATGATGAAAATTGAGTATTCGAGCATGCCTGGTATTTATAGAGCCTATTTTTTTCAGACAATCCAAAAGTTGCAGCTCCAGAGTGCTATCGGGGACAATTGGCTTGTTCCCAACAGCTTTTTGCTCCAATTCACCCAATTTACTTTCATGAAGCGCTTTGGTTTTAAAATAGTTCAAGATTTTGTTATTCAACACCTTATGAGCCCAAGCCGCAATGTTGTCAATCCGTTCAACGTCCTTATACTTGCCAAAAACAGTCATCAGGGCCTCCTGCATTAGTTCTTCGCCGTCTCCCTGATTCCATATTTTACGTTGCACGAAAAGGCGGAATCTTGCAGTTAGAAACTGAAAAAGTTGCTCTTCAGCCTTTTTATCGCCATTTCTGGCGGCCAAATATGATTTATCGATATCCATTGTCAATATTCTCGTTTGAATACTGAATATATCAACATTTTAAAAAATTACAAGTTTTTCCACATATAATAAAATTATCAAAATTTCCTCTGTGCAAGATTTACACATCTGATTACACAGCATGATTAGAAAATGAAATGAATGTTAATTAATTTCAATCAATTGGAGGTTCTATGAAAAGAATTATTGTTGGGCTGGCGGGAATAATTATCCTGCTTCTCGCATTTTCCACACAAGCACAAAACCTTTTACATTCGCCGGAGAGCGCAATTTTTGATGAGGCTCATGACCGATATTTGGTCGGCAACTGGAACGGAGGAGACATTATTCAGATCGATCTTGATGGGAACCAGAGCTATTTTAATACCGACCTTATGGGTGTCGCAGGATTACATATTGTCGGCGACAAATTATATGTCTGTTCAAATGGCGGTATGTATGATGGATTAGTCAGTATTGACTTGGAAACAGGGGGAATAATATCAACTATTGTTTTTCCCGATAAAGATATTGTTAATGGGGTAACGTCTGATAATTCAGGGTATCTATATGTCACTGATTGGGATGATGGCAACAATGGCGATGGTAATAGGATTTATCAGGTAAACATTGCCGATGAAACATGGTCAATATGTGTTCCCAGCATAATCAGGCCAAACGGAATCGAATTTGATGAGGATAATGATCGATTGATTGTAGTCTCTAACTATGGTTCAAACAGTCGGATTTATGGTATTAATCTGGATGACTTTAATCATTATTTAATAGGATACATTGGGAGTGCCAGCGGTGACGGAGTTGCCAGAGATAACCAGGGGTTCTGGTACTTTTCTGATTGGGTTTATGACTATGTTTTCAGATTCAGTCCGGACTTCAGTTCCGGGCCGGAGATTATAGCAACCGGATTTAATAATCCGGCTGATATTAATTTTAATTTACGCGATAATATTCTGGTAGTCCCGAATTTCGGGTCAAACGAATTAAGTCTATTCACTTTTGTCGATGATGATGAAGATGGTGTCATTGATATCAATGATAATTGTCTCGGTTTGGTTAACCACGATCAACTTGACGACGACGGCGATGGTTTTGGTGATCTTTGCGATATATGCGCCGGTGGGGATGATAATATTGAAAGTGATGGTGATGGTATCCCCGATGACTGTGATGCTTGTCCCGGCTTCGATGACGCTGCAGATTTTGATGAGGATGGTTTCGCCGATGGCTGCGATAACTGTCCGGAACATTATAATCCGGGACAGGAAGACATCAATGGCAACGATGTCGGTGATTTGTGCGATTATCTATGCGGCGATGCCGATAGGGAACAGCCCGTTAACATTTTGGATATTATTTACCTTATAAATTACAAATATAAGAGCGGTCCTGCTTCTGACCCGTTGGAATCTGCAGATGTGAATGGTGATTTTTTGGTTAACATCTTAGATATAGTTTATCTGATTAATTACAAGTACAAAGCCGGCCCTGAACCGGAATGTGTAGTCTGGATATAAAAAGCCCCGCCTCGAAATAAGGGATAGGCTTTCCGCAAAAACCTATCCCTTATAATTTAATCAATTTATGGTACAGCAACTGTAACCGGCATACCCATCGCCGGCCAAATTATCCAAACGAAAATTGCCAGAACAATCATCAAAAGTATGCTGGCCGGTATTCCGGCAACAAAAAACTGACCGCTGGTAAACATTCTACTTTCATAGGCAATGGCATTAGGAGCCGCCCCAACCAACAGGAGAAACGGCATTCCAGCTGTGGTCAGTGAAGCAAAAAGAATTACTTCCGGCGCTACTCCAAGGTATGGAGCGAGAACCAATGCAACCGGCAATGAGATTGCGATGGCAGCGACATTCATTATCAGATTGGTCATCACCAGAACAAAGAAGGCAATCCCGAGAACAAAAATTAGCCAGTTGGCATTTTGAAATATAACCAGCCATTGAATAGCCATCCAGCTGGCGGCACCGGTTTGCCAGAGACAGAATCCAATACTCATTGCCCCGCCAAATAGTAAAACAATATTCCAGGGAATCTCTTCCAGGTCCTTGATACTTAAAATCTTAAACACAAAAAATAAAATTGTAGAAACTAAAATTATGGCGCTTTTGTTAATCTGATCCAGTCCGGGAATAAACGACCGCAGGCTCATGGCAATGATCGTTGCGAAGACAATCGCCAGCGTCAGCTTTTCTGTTTTGGTGATTTTGCCGAGATGGGCGTTTAGAGTTGTCACCCTTTCCATAAGACCGGGGATAGTTTTCTTTTCGGGCTTAAATAGTACCATCATAAGTCCCCAGAGAATTGGTACCATAACGGCGCCAATTAGAAACATGTAGTATGACAATTCAAAAAATGGAATATCCCGGCCGGTAATATCGCGGTAAAAACCAAGTGCTACAGCACCTCGGGCCGCTCCCAGCAGAGTAATGACACTTCCGGCACCGGCAACAAAAGCCATTCCGATAAAAAGCCCTTTTCCAAATTTAGTCGGTTTATCGTCCTCATCATATAAAGAATATATGGCCATTAAAAGAGGGAAAACGGCTGCGGCCACAGCGGTATGAGCCATAATCAAGGTTAGCAGGGCTGTCATAATAAAGCTGCCAAGATATATCCTGCTGGTTCGCTCGCCTACCATCAAAAGCATTTTATACGCCATTCGTTTAGTAAGGCCGGTGCGGGCAAAAGACATTCCGATAACAATTGATCCAATAATAAACCAGACCGATGGATCTAAAAAATCGCTAAAAGCGATTTTGGCCGGTCGAATTAAAAAAAGTGCCTGAGTAACGCCGATTGGTATTCCTGTGATACCAATCGGACCCACCTCGAAAACCCACCAAACAGCCGCAAGAAGGAATAATCCAACCGCCGCTTTCCCTTCTTGAGACAGGACAAAATGTTGACCATTGGGGTCAATCGCATCGGGCCAGTCGGGTGATAAAAAAACTATTGTGAATAGTGCCAAACCGAGAATTATGAATGAAATCCTTCTCCAATCCAGATGGCGAGCAGCGATAGCCAGACGCTTTCCACGGTGTTCCGATTGTCCGGACTTCTTATTGTTATTTTCCTCGCTTAAATGCATTGATG
>DAOUVS010000083.1 GCA_030667525.1 Candidatus Zixiibacteriota bacterium
CCGGCCAGATTTAAGGCAGTTAAAATGGCTATTTTATTAGGCGACATACTTTTATTTTTCGCCGCAATTTCACGCATTTTTTTATCCACATAATCGGCTACATTTAAAACATACTCAGTGTCATCAGAACTTCTAACCGAGTATTCTTCGCCGAAAATTACAACCTTGGCTACCTGGTTTTTATCAGAAATATCGGGCATTTTCTAACTAATGTCCTTAATTAAATAATCTAACTTGTCTTCTGTATCTTCTTTACAAAAGAATACGATACCTCAGCTTTAATTGTCAAGCAAATAATATCTTTTATAATTGTTCAAAATTTTCAAGTTTTAACAAAATAGCGTTCAATTTTATTTTTACCTTTTCGGATTTTTGTCTGTCGCGGTCCTCGATTTCATTCATTTCGATCCGAAGTTTTCTCAATTCGGCCTTAAGCTGTTCATTCTCCTGAATGAAGCTATCATTCTCCGTAGATAATTTATCAACCAGCTCAATCGCCTTGCCTATTTTTTCTTCCAGCAATTTCATACTATCTGACATATCAGGCCTCGCGAATTTGTGCTTTAAATTTCTTATTAAGATTATCAGCAATATTTTTGTGAATTTTGCTGATTTCATCACTTTCCAAACTTTTCTCCCAGGAGCGATATATCATCGAAAAAGCAATAGATTTTTTGCCGTAGCCAACCTGCGTACCGGTGAACAGATCAAACAGCTCTACCTTTTCCAGTAATAAACCGCCTGATTGGCTAATCTCATCCATAAGCGAGCCGACTTCTACCGTTTCATCAACAATCACCGCCAAATCACGTGGGGCAGCCGGGAAACGAGGCAGTGACTTAAATATCGATTCCGGCTGGATACTTTCAAGAAGCAACCTGAAATCAAGCATCGCAGCAAAAACATTCTGTTTGACATCAAATTGTTTGGCAATCTTCTGCTTTATCTGTCCAGCATACCCAATTGTTTTATTGTTAAGCTGCAGTTCAAACGAACAAGAATCGTCAAGACTGAAATGTTTTGTCGGAATATAATCAATAGGTAAAATATGACTTAATCTTAAAAATGAATCAACAGCCCCTTTTAAATCGTAAAAATCAAATATTCGACCCTTATTATACCAATGATCGTCTGCTTTCCCGGTAACTGTCAGACCTATCTTTTCTTCTTCATAAGGCGGATTTCCCGGCAGATAAATACGACCCATATCAAATAACTGCAAATTAACATTGCGATGCGAAATATTGTGAGAAACAGCCTTCAGTAACGAATAGAAAAGACTGTTGTGCATAACGGTCAAATCATCGGCAATCGGATTGAGAACTTTCAATTGCGGTTCATCGCCTGATACTTTTGACAGAAGCTTGGCATCGGCCATCCCGGGACTATACATCTCGTCAAATCCAAGTGAAGTCATCACATTCCGGCTACTGTCATAGAAATTATCATCGGCGTGCCGTGGTGTGAATAGCGGGCCGGAATTATGAATAGACTCAGGAACCGAGTTAAACCCTTCGATACGTATTATTTCCTCAATTAAATCAACTTCGCGGGTTACATCGGCAGTAAACGTCGGCACTACCACCTCAAGTGTTCCTTTATCTTTGACGCCGAATTCTATGCCTTCCAATATCTTAATCATGCGCTCTTTTGAAATATTGGTACCCATCAAAGCATTCACACGCTCCGGCCGCAAGGTTAATTTGGCTGGTTCAATTGTATTCGGATAACAATCTACGATCCCGGAAAGAATCTCGCTACCAGCGTACTCGGCCATCAATGATGCAGCCCGGTCCAGAACCTGACACACGATATTCGGATCGGCGCCACGTTCAAAGCGATGCGATGATTCAGAATTAATCCCCAGAATATTTTTACTTTTCCGAATCGTTACCGGATTGAAATAGGCAGCCTCAAGCAAAACTGTCGAAGTAGTCGCTTGCACTTCAGAATTCAGCCCGCCCATCACTCCGGCAGCAGCCACCGCCTTCTCGCCATTGGTGATTAGCAATACATCCGGTGTCAGCTCATGCTCTTTATTATCAAGGGTAGTAAATTTTTCTTTATTAAGGGCGCGGCGAACAACGATTTCTTTGCTGCCTAGAAAATCATAATCAAAAGCATGCAGCGGATGCCCCATCTCAAGCATCACCAGATTAGTTATATCAACAATATTTGAAATCGGCCGGACACCACTTAACAGCAGCTTGCGTTTAATCCACCATGGCGATGGTCCAATTTTAATATTCTTAATAACCCGAGCAGCATAACGTGGACAGGCGTCAGGGTCATCAATCGATACTTTTATATATTCATCTGCCGTCTCGGCGGATTCTTTCACTTCAAATTGAGGGCGTATAATTTTTGTGTCAAACAGGCAGGAAATATCCCGGGCAACGCCGATTAAAGAGAGCAAATCAGGCCTATTCGGGGTCAGATCAAGATGTAAAATAGTATCATTAAGTTTTAAATATTCAATTGGGTTTTCACCAAGAGAAGCATCATCATCAAGAACCATTATCCCACTGTGATCATCTGAAATTCCGAGTTCCGTTTCCGAGCAGATCATTCCGAATGATTCGATTCCGCGAAGTTTGGCCTGTTTTATCTTAAAGCCGCCCTTTAACTCGGCGCCGATTTTTGCGAGAATAATTTTTTGACCTTTAGCAACATTGGGAGCGCCGCAAACGACTTGAAATTTTTCATGGCCGTCATCAACAATAGCTTTTCTCAGGTGATCACTGTTTTCAATCGGTTCCAACTCCACCACCGAACCGATAACGACATTATCAAAGTTGCCTTCAAGAAAAGGTTTGGCATCGGCCTCGGCTCCACAAAGAGATAATCTATCTGCCAGTTCTTCGGGTGATATGGAAATATCAACCAGCTCTTTTATCCAACTATATGGTGCCTTCATTATATGAACTGCCTTATGAAGCGGATGTCATTATTATAGAACAGTCTGATATCATCTATCATATATTTCAGCATCGTCACTCTTTCGATTCCCATGCCAAATGCAAACCCGGTATATTTTTCGCTATCGTAATCGGCATTTTCCAGGACATTGGGATCGATCATTCCACAACCAAGAATTTCCAACCACCCGGTATGCTTGCATAAACGGCACCCTTTGCTGCCACACAAAAAGCATGTTATATCAACTTCCGCCGATGGTTCAGTAAACGGGAAGAAACTCGGACGATAACGAAGTTTCAAACCTTCACCAAAAAAGTCACGGCAAAAGGCATTTAAGACGCCTTTCAGGTCAGCCATACTGACACCTTCATCAACCAGGAAGCCTTCGATCTGATAAAATGTATAATACGCTCGCGAGGAGATCGCTTCATTACGGAAGTTCTTCCCCGGTGCAATAATTTTTACCGGTGGCTTGGAGTTTTTTAGAGTGCGGACCTGAACCGGCGAAGTATGCGTTCTAAGAAGCATATCACCTTCGACATAAAATGTATCCTGCATATCTCGCGCCGGATGATCGGGCGGGAAATTCAATCCTTCAAAATTATAATAATCAGATTCGATTTCCGGGCCTTTGGCGATTTCAAAACCCATCCGCTCAAAAGACTGGTTCACCTGTTTTAAAACTTTGGTTATTGGATGAATCGCCCCAATGCGATGCGAAACCCCGGGAAGCGTTGGATCAAAGTTAGCTTTCTTATCGCCCTTGCTAAACTTCTCCGCGGCTTCCTTAAGCTCTTGCTCAAGTTTAACGCGGGCCTTATTGGTGGCAGCTCCAAGCTCTTTTCTCTGATCAATCGGAACCTCTTTTAATGAGCGCAATACAGCCGTTATCTGACCCTTGCGGCCCAGATATTTTATGCTGATTGCTTCCAGATCATCGGGAGAATTTGCCATCGAAATGGCGGACTCTGCCTCAGCTAAAAGAACACCTATATCTTTGATATCAGGCATAGAATTGATCAGCCTTAGGCATTTTTGGCCATATTGGCCAGCTGATCAAATGTAGCCATATCGCGCGCGGCAATATCAGCCAACATTTTGCGATCCAGAGTAACTCCGGCTCTTTTCAATCCTGTAATAAAGGTTGAGTAATTCATTCCGCTCAATTTGGCAGCAGCTGAAATCCTTACTATCCAGAGATTCCGAAACGTTCTCTTTTTATTGCGACGGTCGCGATAGGCGTAAGTTAATCCTTTGTGAACCGTCTCTAAGGCCGTCCGGTAGAGACGGGATCTTCCGCCATAATTACCGCTTGCCTTTTTTAATACCTTTTTATGTCGTCTATGTGCCGCAACATTATTTTTTGCTCGTGGCATCAGTTATACTCCTGAAAATAATTAATATCCAAATTAGTACGGTAGCATCGCATTGATGCGTTTAGTATCAGCGCTATGGACCAAACCTGATTTACGCAGGTGTCTTTTCCTCTTGGGACTTTTTTTAGTCAAAATATGCGAATGATAAGCCTTCGCTCTTTTTATTTTACCGGAGGCGGTCTTCTTAAATCGTTTGGCCGCCGACCGATTTGTCTTTATTTTCGGCATTTTACTCCTCTAAGTCTTTGCTTTCGTCGCAGCAGCCCTGGGATTGAGAATCATCGTCATTCTTCTTCCTTCCAATTTCGGCTCCTGTCCAATTGTACATATTTCTTCAAGTTCGTTAGCTATCCTATCCAATATCACTTTGCCATATTCAGTATGGGCCATTTCACGACCGGCAAATCTCACAAAGAGTCTGACTTTATTTCCCTGCTCTAAAAATTCGCGAACATGGTTGGTTTTAAAACGATAATCATGTTCTTCAATTTTAGGCCGATAGCGCATCTCTTTCAACTGAACGACATGCTGTTTTTTCTTGGCCTGCTTCGCCTTCTTGGATTGTTCATACATAAACTTTCCGTAATCCATAATCCGGCATACCGGTGGAGTACTATTCGGCGAAATCTCAACCAGATCAAGATTGGAATCAGAAGCGCGTTCTCTCGCTTCGTTAAGCGGCAGAATTCCTATCTGCTCGCCACCGGGACCGATTAATCGTACCGGTGAACTTTTGATCCTCTCATTGACCCGAGTGGTCTGTTTGGCTATAACATCCTCCCTTATTTAAGTTCAGACTCTATCTTTTTTTCGGCAATTTCGGTTTTTAATAAATCAATGACTTCCGCAAGTTTAAGACTGCCCTTATCACCTACTCCATGAAGTCTGACCGAAACCGTATCGTTTTCAATTTCTTTCTTCCCTATTATAAGCATATATGGGATTTTCTGCAACTCCGATTCGCGAATCTTATGACCAATTTTTTCAGAGCGAATATCGAGATGAGCACGAATATTTACTGCCTTAAGCTTCTCACAAACAGCTTTGGCATATTCATTTTGATCATCTGTGAGCGCCAAAACCATAGCCTGAACCGGCGCCAGCCAAAGCGGGAACCGCCCGGCATAATGCTCAATCAGAACTCCAAAAAATCGCTCTATCGAGCCTAACAGCGCCCGGTGTATCATAAACGGCCGCTTCATCTTGCCGTCGGCATCGGTATAAGTCATATCAAATCGTTCCGGCAAGCTGAAATCAAACTGGATAGTCGAACATTGCCAGCTTCGGCCAAGAGCATCTTTAATTTTAATATCGATTTTTGGGCCATAAAAGGCGCCGCCACCCTCGTCAACCGAATAATTCAGCTTCAAAGTGTCCATCGCGTGCCTGAGACCGTTTTCTGCTTTTTCCCAATCGGCCGGATCGCCAATAGCTTTTTCAGGACGAGTGGACAAGAATATTTCATAATCCTGGAATTTAAAAGTATCCAAAATATGGAGGCAAAATTTTATCAGCCAGATCAGTTCGGTTTCCATACCCTCGGGTGAGACAAAATGATGAGCGTCATCCTGCGTAAATCCGCGGACACGCATCAAACCATGCAACACCCCCGGTTTTTCATAACGATAAACCGTTCCCAACTCGCCCCAGCGCATTGGCAGATCGCGATAACTCCAGCGCCGTGATTTATACATCGCAATATGGAACGGACAGTTCATCGGCTTGATCTGGTATCGCGCTTCATCTATTTCAATCGGCTGATACATATCGTCAGCATAAAAATCGGTGTGCCCCGAACGGTTCCATAAATCGAGATGAGCAATATGCGGTGAAAAAACCAATTCATATCCGTTTTTGATATGCTCTTCGCGCCAGTAATTTTCAATCTCATTTCTGATAATCGCCCCTTTGGGCATCCAGAGAACAAGACCGGCTCCAACCTCATTGGTAATATGGAATAGTTCCAGCTGCTTGCCAAGAATCCGATGATCCCGTTTTTTAGCTTCTTCCAGGCGGTAGAGATAATCTTCAAGCATACTGTGCTTCGGGAAAGAAACACCATAGATTCTCTGAAGCATTTTCTTCTTTTCATCACCGCGCCAGTATGCGCCCGAAGATGTGGTCAACTTAAAGGCCTTAATAATAGATGAACTTGGAATATGAGGGCCGCGACAGAGATCTTCGAAATTCGAATGACGATAATAAGTTACTATCTCGTCGGTGATATCATCTTCAATGATTTCTGTTTTATAAATCGCCCCATCTTTTTTATACTTCTCAAGCATTTCCTCGCGGGAGATGTCGATCCGTTTAAAAGTAACTTTTTCTTTGATGATTTCGCCCATGCGCTTTTCAATCTTTTCCAGATCCTCCGGAGCAAACGGCTTCTCAACATCAAAGTCGTAATAAAATCCTTCTTCAATCGCGGGACCAATAGCAAGTTTTGCATTTGGAAATATATCAAGGACAGCTTGAGCCATAATATGCGATGAAGAATGCCATAAGACCTGTTTTCCTTCATGACTATCGAAGGTCAGTATCTCCACCGAGCAATCAGAGAGGATCGGAGCTAAAATATCTTTTGCCACACCGTCAACTTTGATAGCAATCGCAGCTTTGGCCAATCCCGGAGCAATAGCATGAGCAATATCATATCCGGTTGCACCTTTGGGATGAACTACCTCGCCACCATCCGGCAACGTTACTTTAATTTTTTCTTCTTCACTCAATGTCATAGCCTATAACTATAAGAGGGCATAAACCTAACAAATAAAACGGCTTATAACCCACTATATTAATGGTGGGCGATACTGGATTTGAACCAGTGACCCCTTGCGTGTCGAGCAAGTACTCTAACCAACTGAGCTAATCGCCCATCAATTTTATTTTTGCATAAGCCCTTAGGCTGCAATCGCTAATCATAAGAATAAATATCGTAGCTGTCAAGGAAAATATTAGTCATTTATGATAGATTTTTAATTGGACAAAAACAATTGAAGCCTTTTTTTATATTCCTTTGACCATTCTTCTAAATTTGTCTTTGCCACCCCAAGGACTTCATCGGCGTTGCTGCTTATTTCAGGTTCAGGATGAGTATCATAATACTTCATAAACTGAATCAATCCTTTCATCTGTTTTTTCCGGGAAAACAGGATTCCAACCGAAGCGAGCCAGAACGGGAGCGGCGATAATGCAGCATCTGTCACAACAAAATCGCAGAAATTTGCCAGCGCATCCCCGATAGACATTGTCTCGCTTCCTTTGATAATATATATTTTCCCGGTGGTGCTGTCTAATTCGAACGCCCTTGAAACCATTCTGGCATAATCAGATGCAGCCAGCCATGAGATTGGATGAAGCTGATTGCCGAGTAAGATTGCCTTTTTGCCCTGAATAAACAGCGGCAGTGACTCATAAAACCAGCTGCAACTGAAAATAGTATAAGGAATCCCACTCTTAATCAGAGCTCTCTCGGCCTTTAATTTTGCATCAATAAATTTGTATTTGGCATCAAGATCATTGACACTAAGGCTCGATATCATAGCTATTCGTTTGACACCTTTTTCAGAGGCTACTTTTACTATATTTTCTGTCCCGCGTATTTCGATAGACTCATACTTTTCAAAATTCATTCTGGCGTTCAGATTAATATAAACGGTATCGCATCCATCAATCGCCTGCCCCAGAGCGTCAATATCAGTAACATCAGCGACAACATATTCAATCTCATCACCAAAAAACTGTTTGACTCGATCAGGATTATGGGTCATCAACCGGATTTTAAAGCCGTCGTTATATAACCGCCGAACAACCGGTCGGCCCAGCATTCCGGTGCCTCCTACGATCAATATTTTGCCAGTCACAATCTAATTTTACCCTTAAGTCAGAATTAAATTATCAACATTAATTATTAGTAGCAATATCGCAAATTATAAGCAACAAAAATCAGGAAATACATGGATTCCTGACATTAATATTTATTGAAATTTAACCCCTATATTAACCAGAAAAGTGTTGCCAGATTTGACCAACTCCATATATTGGCGACGTATAAACTTGTAGCAGGAAAAACATTATGGGTTTTGAAAGAATAGTAATAGTTGGAGCAGGAGTCATGGGACAGGGGTTGGCTGAAACTATTGCCGCCACCGGTACTGAAGTAATCCTCCTTGACAGAACAGCTCGCCGAGCCGAACGTGGTATTGAAAAAATCGGCGAAAACATCGACCATGCAATAGAGAAATGGGGATTAACCGCATCTGATAAAAAAGCAATTATGTCCCGGATTGCTCCGTCAACCGACCTACAGGTAGTTAAAGATGCCGACCTGATCATTGAAGCGATACCGGATCAGCGCCGACGTAAAATAGAGCTATTCGGCCGACTGGATGATCTTTGTGCGGATGACACCATTATAATTACCAACACGGCAACCCTCTCGATTACTGAGTTGGCCGCAAGTACCAATCGGCCTGACAAAATTATCGGGATGCACTTTCTAAATCCGGTACCAAAAATACCGTTGGTTGAAATAGTCAGAGGTCTGAATACATCTGATGACACTTATAACAAGGCATGTGAATTTGCTGAAATTCTTGGCAAGACACCCGTTCTGGTTTATGAGTATCCCGGATATATTACAACCAGAGTAATTGTTCCCCTTCTCAATGAAGCTATGCATGTTTTGATGGAAGGTGTTGCTACCGCCGAGGACATCGACACCGCAATGAAACTCGGTTATGGATTTAATGTCGGTCCATTAGCTCTGGCCGATTTGATGGGCCTTGATGTTGTTATGTCCTGGATGGAAAACCTGCTCTCAGAGCTTTCCGAACACAAATATAACCCCTGCCCGCTTCTTCGTAAGATGGTTCGTGCCGGACATCTTGGTGTTAAATCTGGCGAAGGATTTTTTAAATATGACAACGAAGGTAATCGTATCAAAAAAACTTCAACTGAAACTGAACGGGAATAGTTTTATGAATATTCTGGTAGTAAATTGCGGCTCATCTTCGGTTAAATATCAACTTATAGACATGGACAAGGAATTTGCTCTGGCCAAGGGCTCGGTTACTCGAATAGGTATGAGTGGTGCCATTTTAACACACAAACCACATGACCGCTCGGAAGTCAAAGTCACCGGGGAAATTCTGGATCATATTATAGCTATCCAGTATGTCATCTCAATTCTTCTCTCTGAAAATCATGGTGTCATCAAAGATAAATCAGAGATTCATGCGGTTGGTCATAGAGTTGTGCACGGCGGAGAGAAATTCTCAAAATCGGTAATAATTGACCGTGATGTCCAACGAGAAATTCGCAATCTGATTGATCTGGCCCCATTACATAATCCGCATAATATCAGAGGTATCAACGCCGCGACGAAAACTCTTCCTGATATTCCGCATGTAGCAGTTTTTGATACCGCCTTTCATCATAAAATGCCGCCCAAGGCATATATCTATGGTATTCCGTACGTGATGTACAAAAAATATGCCATTCGACGTTATGGATTTCATGGGCCGTCGCACCTGTTTGTGACTTCCCGCTCGGCAGAACTTGCCAATGGAAAACTCGAAGATTATAAAATGATTTCATGCCACCTTGGAAACGGAGCTTCGGTTTCGGCCGTGGATGGCGGTATCTCAATTGATACTTCAATGGGGTTTACTCCACTGGAAGGTCTTCTGATGGGAACCCGTTCGGGAGACATGGACCCGGCTGTTATTCTCCATATTATGGGACGCGAAGAACTATCGTTACACGAAGCAAACACTCTGCTCAACAAGCATTCAGGATTAAACGGGGTGTCTGGAATCTCATCGGACATGCGCGAAGTTATTGAATCAGCCGACGAAGGCAATAATAATGCTCAACTTGCTTTTGAAATATATTGTTATCGGCTAAGCAAATATATCGGTGGTTATGCGGCTGCTATGGGTGGTCTGGATCATATTATTTTCACCGGAGGGATCGGGGAAAATTCACCGCGGGTCAGAGAAAAAACATGTGAGAAGATGCAATTTCTTGGCGTTGAATTGGACAAAGATAAAAATTCTTCGGCAATTGGTGCAGAATCAGAAATATCGACCGCTAATTCCCAAGTTAAGGTAATTGTCATCCCTACCAATGAAGAACTGGTAATTGCCAGAGATACTTTGAATCTGGTAAATAAAGCAGAAAATTAATTTATCTTATATGACGATCCGGAGGTACATTGACAAAAATAATTGACAAATGCGAACTTTTTGAGAAGGTCCATCAATTCAAGATAGAAACCCCTCATCTGGTTAGCAAAGCAAAAGCGGGACAATTCGTCATTTTGCGCCAGAACGAAATGGGCGAACGGGTCCCGATGTCAATCGGTGGTCTGGATAAGGAAAATGGAATTCTGACGATTGTTATTCAGGAAGTGGGAAAAACATCCGCGTCGATGAACCGGATGAAAATCGGCGATAGTTTTGCCGATGTGGTCGGGCCGCTCGGGTTACCAACCAATATTGAAAAATACGGCAACTGTATCTGTATTGGCGGCGGCGTTGGCATCCCCCCCATTTATCCGATAGCGCAGGCACTCAAAGAGGCCGGGAATAATGTTACTACAATAATTGGAGCCCGATCAAAAACTTTACTTATCTATGAAAAAGAACTGGGCGATGCCTCGGATCAATTACTGATTTCCACCGATGATGGATCATATGGCACACATGGATTTGTTACCACGATCCTGCAAAAAATGATTGACGACAGTGAAAAGATTGATATGGTTATTTGTGTCGGTCCGGTTCCGATGATGAAAGCGGTTGTTGAGACGACCCGCGAACCAAGAATAAAAACCTTTGTCAGTCTGAATCCGATTATGGTTGACGGCACTGGTATGTGCGGAGCCTGCCGGGTTACGGTCGGCGGCAAAACCAAATTTGCTTGTGTGGACGGTCCTGACTTTGACGGTCACGAAGTTGATTTTGATGAGATGACCAAACGGCAGAAGATGTATATCAAGCAGGAAAAAATTTCTTATGATAAGTTCCTGCATGATGGATGCAATGTCAATAAGCAGATAGAAAAATTAAATAAGTAGCGGAAGTGAAATATTATGAGTGAAGATAAAAAATACGAGCCGCTACCGAAAAAAGAGCGGATGAAAATACCCCGGCAATTAATGCCGGAGCAGGACCCCAAAGAAAGAGTAAAAAACTTTAAGGAAGTTCCATAC
>DAOUVS010000311.1 GCA_030667525.1 Candidatus Zixiibacteriota bacterium
ACAAATTTATTCATCCGGAACTTTGCGACACAATCCCGGTTGATACCGTCATCGACACGGTCAAACATTCCACCACCGGAATATTTTGCCAGCAGACAGCACCAAACCATCTGGGAAACAGATCGGGTCAATGTTTATGCGCGGCCTCGCTTGGCTTAAATAAAAACGGTAAGAACATTGCCGCGGCGGTTTTGTTCGATCCATCTTATGGTGACAGTACAGCGCAAAAAGAGTCCTATTATGATCTTCTCGGAACTCTCCGTGAACTATACACCGACCTGTCTAAATCACGCGCAGTAACAAATTTCCTAAGCGACCGAGATTCGTATCGATATCTGGTAAGTTACGATAGCGGCGAGCTGATCGCCAAACGCCTGCCGACCAGTAAGGGCCAAAACAATGACAGTCTGGCCGAATCGATTTTTCACAAAATTCAGCATGGTCACATCTCTGATGAAAACAATCCGACCTTAAACAATCAAATCAAAAATCTAAAGATAACACGGTTTAAACTTAGTCGGTTTGAGTACCTGCTATTTTCGTTTGAGCTTCCCCAGAGTAACAATATTGAAAATAAACTGGAGTATAATAAGTTATTTCGATCTTTTGCTCATCGAATAAAAAACAAACTCGGTTCACTGCAGACCGCCTCCAGTCAATTGGCTCTTCAGGCTGGAAATATTATGGATGAAAACGATATTATTCTGGCCGGGATAATCCAGTCGGAAACTGAATATATCGATCAAATGATGATCCGCACCAGACAATTAGTGGAGCTTGAGGACCCGGAATTCAAACAGTTTGATTTGGTACAAATCATAAAAGAAGTTATCGCTGACAATAAGGAAAAGTTTGATCAATCTATTGAAGTGACTTTTCAGTCGGACGATAATAATTGTCTTGTCTTTGGCGATACAGTTCTATTTACAACCGCTCTTGATGAAATCATTCAAAACGGATTTGAGGCGGGTGAAAATATAACTATCGAAGTAACACAATCTGATAAAATAACAATAACAATGATAAACCGACTCACTGACCAGATGTACGACATGCTTGACAATAAGTCACTCGATATAACTGAACCGTACATCTCACTTAAACCGAACAAAATCGGGTTGGGCCTTTCTATTGCCTCCAAAATTATCTCGCTTCATGACGGTTCAATAGAAACCGATCTCGATATAAACATCGGTATGATTACAAAAATAATCCTGCCCACCCTCACTCAGCCAACTCACCATATTAGTATGGAGAAATCACGAAAGTGAAAAACAATATAACTGACATTTTACCGAGAATATTACTTGTTGACGATGATCTTGCATTCCGCACAACAGCTGAGATTACACTAAAGCGTAATAATTATGAAGTTATCCCTGCTGCAGGTGTCAAGGACGCTGCCAATATTTTACAGGAACAAAAGGTCGAATTAATTATCACCGATTTGAAGATGAATGACGGTACCGGAATTGAGCTTCTTCGCCGGGCCAAAGAAATTTATCCGCAAATTGCTGTGATTATTCTTACCGCTTATGGCTCGATAGAAAATGCGGTTGATGCTATGCGTCAGGGCGCCTATGATTACATCGCCAAACCATTCAAAAACGAAGAACTTCTTATTCTGGTTGAACGGGCGCTTGAAAATAAAAACATGATCGAAGAACTGAATGTCCTGCGAGAAGAGATCGCGTGGAAATATGGTTTTGATAGTCTGGTTGGCGTTTCGCCGGCGATGGAACAGTTAAAACATCTGGCCAATCGGGTCGCCGCAACTGATATCGCCGTTTTGATCACCGGTGATTCCGGCACCGGAAAAGAAATATTATCAAAAGCTATTCATTATCATTCAGAACGTAGAAAACACAAGTTTGTAACGATCGAGTGTACTTCGATTCCTGAGAATCTACTCGAATCGGAATTTTTTGGTCATATCAAAGGTTCGTTTACCTCGGCTTACAATACGCGCAAAGGACTTTTTGAAGAAGCCGATCTGGGGACCGTTTTTCTCGACGAGGTCGGCGACATGCCGTTTGCACTTCAGGCCAAAATACTGAGGGTCATTCAGGAATCGGAAATCAGACCGGTCGGCTCGACAACATCGAAAAAAATCGACGTTCGCATCATTGCTGCCACCAACAGAAACCTCGGTGAAATGGTAAAAGAGGGAACTTTCCGCGAAGATCTGTACTATCGGTTGAATGTTCTTCCAATAAAAATTCCGGCGCTAAAGGAACGAACCGATGATATCCCGGTTTTGACTGAGCATTTTCTCAGATTAGAAAACTCAAAAATCGAAGGAACTCCGATAACTATCACGTCGGATGCTTTGGAAAAACTTTTGACTCATCACTGGCCCGGGAATGTTCGCGAATTGGAAAACACGATAAAAAGAGCAATTGCGCTGTCGCAGAACCAGCGCATTCAAGCCAGGGATGTAATTTTTATCACTTCCAAACAGACATCCGAAGAGATTGACAATAATTTTGTTCTTCACAACACCGGAAGCGGAACTCTTGAAGACAGTCTCAAAAATAGAATCGAAAATTCTCTTAGTGCCAATAACTGGAATTTCACCAAGACCGCATCTCAGCTTGGAATC
>DAOUVS010000092.1 GCA_030667525.1 Candidatus Zixiibacteriota bacterium
AAAGGTAAAAGAATGAAATCAGACCTTCCCAAGGTCCTGCATAGTATAAATAATAAATCGCTGATCCGTATTCTGATGGAAACAATGACCAAACTCTCACTGGATCGTTTGGCTGTTATTGTTGGCTTCAAAGGCGAAATGGTTATCGAAGAGCTGACCGACTTTGATGTTAATTTTGTCTGGCAAAAAGAGCAGTTGGGGACCGGCCACGCAGTGATGCAAACGCAGGAACTATTTGAAAAATTTGATGGGACAGTTTTAGTTGCGGCAGGTGATGTGCCATTTTTATCAAGCCAGACAATAGAAAAACTATTTGAAATTCACGATAAGAATCAAGCCTCGGCGACCTGTTTATCGGCCGAATTTGACGACCCCTCGGGATATGGCCGAATTGTCAGAAAAGAAAATTCCAATATTCTTTTGGATATTGTTGAAGACAAAGATGCCAGCCCCGAAATAAAAAAAATCAAAGAAATCAATAGCGGCACTTTCTGTTTTAACTGTCTTGATTTATTTGATGCTTTACAAAAAATCGGCAATAAAAACAGCCAACAGGAATATTATCTGACCGATACCATAAAAATCTTGCAACAGGACGGCAAAAAATGTGCCGTCACCAGAGCCTCAAACCCGATTGAAGTAGCCGGAATTAATTCGATTGAGCAGCTTAAATCTCTGGAAAAAGAAATCAATTTTAACAAATAATTAGTCATTTCGTCGTTATCAATTGTATTAATTATGTAAACAATTAACTGATAATTGACGATAATTTATGTCAGGGCAGGCAAATATCAACCTAATGTATAAATAATATTAAGGTAAACATCATTTAAAAGGGTTGACAAATATTTAAAACTTGGCTTATTATATAATGTAAGCCTACCCAAGAGGGGATTTTTTATGAGAAAGACTATTGGAATAACATTATTATTTTTATTTCTGATTTCGATATCAGTATCAGCGCAAATGGTTGATAAAGCCGAAATTGATAATATGAAGAAGGATTACCTTGGCCTCAAACCGGCTGGACAACCTTTTTCACTAATTGATTTATCCAAACTGAAATGGAGCCATTCCTATTCAATCAGTTTCTTCTCCGGTGGTGGCACATCAGGCTCAAACGGCTTATATGTGAGCAATATTTTTTATGAGTTTTCATCAAAATTGTCAATGAATTTTAAACTTGGTATAGCCCATGACCCGGGTAGTATCTTTGATCGCAGCGGCGGACAAAAGGCAGATTTCTTACCAGGAATTCAGCTTAGTTATCACCCTTCGCCGAATTTTACTATTTCGGCCGGATTTGATACATATCCGCAAAATCTGTATAACAGATATAATCCATATTATAATTACCGGAGGTTAAACTCTGGACAATAATTTAACGCCTGCCTTTATCATTCAAAAAAATGCTATTTAAAAAATCAAAAAACAAAAATAATATTAGAAGACGAACCACCGTAAAGAAAAAGGGTAATTCCAGATTTCTGGAACTTGCCATTGTGGCGATATTTGCGTTGGTGGCTATCTATGCGGCTAGCTTTGCAATCAGGATCACACACGGTTTCTCCAAAACAATTGAGACTCCCGAATATGTTATCAGATTGCAAATCTTAAATGGTTGCGGTGAAGATGGAGCGGCTAATCGTGCGGCCAAGGCACTTCCGGGACGAATTAAGTTGCCGCTGGAAGTCAAGGTGATGGATGTCGATGATTTTAATTCCTACGAAGTTGCCGAGACATTTGTTATCTCCCGTCTTAAAAATACTGAGGCGGCAAAGTTACTGGCCGAACAATTGGGTTTTGATACGGATAAAGTTATATATCAGGAAATTGAAAACAATTATCGTAGTATTTCCGCCACTCTGGTCCTGGGGAAAGATTACGAACTGACGATGGTGAAACCATCCGAAAATTAGGAGATAATAAACAGTAATTTGAAATTGACACCATTATCTATTGCACGCACGGCGGGGAAACTCGCTCTCTCCAAAAAAGGTTACGACGTAAAAATCCTGAAGCTAAAAGGTCTGTCCTCTCTTTGCGATTATTTTGTCATAGTCAGCGGTGAGGTCGACGTTCATGTTCAGGCAATTACTGACAGCATCTATGATGGACTTAACGCAAAAGGGATTAAGCCGTGGCAAAAAGAAGGAATGCGCGGAAGCAGCTGGGTGCTTCTTGATTACGTTGACGTTGTTGTTCATGTTTTTAAGGAAAGCACACGCGAATTCTATGCCCTTGAGAAATTATGGGGCGACGCTCCGGTTGAAATATTAAAATAGGTGTAAGGCACACTATCCGGTAATCTGAAAATAAATAATTATTTAATAAAAAAGGTGCGGAAATGACTGCGACCGATTTAAAAAACAAAACAATTGCAGAACTTTTGCAAATCGCCGAGGCGCTTGATATTCCCGGTGTCTCGGGTCTGCGAAAATCAGAACTTATTTTCAAAGTGATGGAGGCTACCTCGGCCAACAAGGAAGGTATGATTTTTGCCGAAGGTGTCTTGGAGGTCCTCTCCGAAGGGTATGGATTTCTCCGCGCGTCAGATTACAACTATCTGCCTGGCCCGGATGATATTTACGTCTCACCTTCACAAATCAAACGGTTTGATCTTCGAACCGGTGATACTATTTCAGGACAGGTTCGTCCCCCGAAAGATAATGAACGTTATTTTGCCTTGTTGAAAATTGAGGCAATTAACTATGAGGATCCATCTGTTTCCAAGCACAAGACACATTTTGACAACCTGACTCCTCTGTATCCTGAGACGCCATTTAAACTCGAGCTCAATACCGAAGAGTTGACTACCAGGATCATGGATCTGATGACACCGCTTGGAATGGGACAACGTGCTTTGATCACATCACCGCCAAAAGCAGGCAAAACAATAATTCTACAAAAAATAGCCAATTCGATATCGACCAATCATCCTGATGTAAAATTAATTGTTCTTCTGATTGATGAGCGACCCGAAGAGGTTACCGATATGCGCCGTAATGTTAATGCCGAAGTGGTTTCATCGACCTTTGACGAACCGGCCGACCGCCATGTCCAGGTGGCTAATATGGTTCTGGAAAAAGCAAAGAGACTGGTCGAGCACAAACATCATGTTGTTATTCTATTGGATAGTATCACTCGTTTGGCCCGCGCGCATAACTCGGTTGTGCCGCATTCAGGTAAAATCTTATCCGGCGGTGTTGATAGTAATGCTCTCCAAAAACCGAAACGATTTTTTGGTGCCGCCAGAAATATCGAAGAGGGCGGCTCATTGACAATAGTTGGAACCGCTTTGATTGAAACCGGCTCGAGAATGGATGAAGTTATTTTTGAAGAGTTTAAAGGAACCGGTAATAATGAGATGGTTCTCGATCGTCGTCTCTCTGATCGGCGTATCTTCCCAGCGATGGATATTAATCGCAGTTCTACCAGAAAAGAAGAGCTGTTGATGCCGCCCGATATTCTGGCGAAGGTCTGGGTTCTGAGAAAATTCCTCGCTGAGATGAGTCCGATTGAGGCGATGGAATTTTTGATTGATCGTATTAAGAAAACCAAGAACAATGAAAAGTTCCTAAGCTCGATGAAAGACTAATATTATTAGTGGAATTAATTTTATCGATTTATAGCTAACGAACATTATTCCCGTCTTTTAATTTATGTGCTGTCGGGTGCAAAAAGCATCCGACAATGGTAGGATAGACATTCCTGTAAATACTCAATTCAATATAGAATATTTTACAACCTCAGCAACCGAAATATTTTTGATGGGCCCGGATATCGCTACGGTTATATTTTTTTATGCATTTATTTAAGCCAATCCGCTAACCCACGGCAAGCTGTAGGGCGCCCCACCAAAGTTTTGGGAAATAAAGAAATTGAAATATTAGTCGATATTGAAAAGAGGGTTAGAGTCTATATTATAAATAGTTCATCCAAGAGATTTCACAAGTTTGTAGGATATAAAAAAATGGCGCCGGATACAGATTTAGAAACGATTGATAAAATTATTGATATGCTTGGTGAGTTGCCGGCTGCGCCAATTATATTAAATAAGGTACTCAAACTGACATCCGATTTAAGATCGAACATTGATGATATCTCAAGGTATATTTCAGCTGACCAGACACTTACTGCCAAAGTTCTCAGTTTATCCAACTCTCCGATATATGGCAGAATAAACGCAATATCTTCCTTAAGTGAGGCAATCAAAGTATTGGGATTTAATCAGGTCAAATCAATTATTATCACCGCCTCTACATTCCGGATATTTCAGTCAGTTGCTCAGTCTAATATTGCTCATATACTGTGGGAACATTCACTGGCCACAGCTTTGGGGGCGCGGTTGATTGTAGAAAAATATGGAGAGTTAGACAAAGAAGAAGCATATCTATGCGGCCTGCTTCATGATATAGGAAAATTGGTTCTTCTTCAAACCATACCAAACAGTTATGAAGAGGTTGTTGAAAAGGCCAAAGAAAGCAATTTGTCTTTTATTCAGGTTGAAGGAAAAGTGCTTGGGTTTAACCATGTAAATGTTGGGCATGAATTATTGACCAAATGGCAATTTCCAGATAATCTTATTTCACAAATTTCTGCTCATCACTCTACTAAAATAAATAAAAAAGAATATTCAATGAATTTGGCAAGAGTGACTGCTATAGCAGATTCAATAGCAAAATATATCGGTGCAGGTTTTTTTGAGGCTTATCAGGCTCTGGGTGATAGCGTTATATTTATTGGAAATAAATTTATTGATGAAGATGATCTTATTTCTCTTCGCAATGGTACTGAAACGCATTTCAATGCCGAGATGAATAGCTTTTATAAGTAAATAATTGTTTCCGGGGCAACACTAATCTAATTATCGTTAAATCTGTCAGCAAGCCGCCAATTGTGAAACGTCTGGTTTCTGATCTGCCATTCTATATTAAGATTCCATCTTCGTTTTCCGAACTATATATAATATGAAAACCATTATAGTTCTTATGGCTACTATTGTCTGCAGTTGGTTCGGATGGTGGCTGGGGTATCAAATTAATTTCCTGACCGCTTTTATCCTGAGTATGATCGGGACCGGTGTCGGCATCTATGCCGGCCGTCGATTTATCACCATGTTCTGATTAAGTGCCGTCAGGAACCCTTTCCTGACGGAATCTCTACAATGGGTTTGTTTCATAGCTGACAGATGTTTCGTCATATTTTTATTTTCTTGTAGGTCGAAATCCCGCAGGGTTTCGACAAAAATGATTAATTATAGAAACCGACCATAAATGGTGCGCTACCCAGCCATGAAGATAAGAATAAAAGAATATTAAATAGCTATTGCTAACAGACAAACTGTGATTTAACTTTCATTAACAATCAATCCGCATTGCATAAAGACATTCAAAGGGAAAGGATAAGTTATGAAATCGTTTGGGATAGTTTTTCTGACATTTCTATTGGGGATCAGCTGTGCCTGGGCCGAGCAGGGTATTCCCGGTGTAACAGGTATGGGAGTCAAGCTTGGATTCGGGTATGCCACACTGGACAATACCGTTGACACATTCTCGGATGAAGAGAGCTATGCGGGAGGAACTTTCGGGGCCTTCATAACCTATAGTTTCACACCGGCCTTTTCACTACAACCGGAGCTGCTGTTTGTGATGAAGGGCGCGGGTGGTTCATTCATGAGGGGTCGGAGCTGGAGGCACAATTATCTGGAAGTCCCTGTGCTGGCGAAATACTGCCTGTCACCGAACGCCAAGCTGAAGCCAAGCTTGTTCCTGGGGCCGGCGCTGGCCGTTTTGTTGTCCGCGGAATTCCAAGCATCTGCAAACAGCGACCCTGTCGACATTAAAGAAGTCATGAAGGGCACCGATTTTAGCTTTGTTATAGGTGGAGCGCTCGAATACCGTCACTTCGCATTTGATATTCGTTATGATGTTAGTCTGGGCAATGTTTATGATCCCGACGAATGGAATCGGCTTCTTGATGCGGAGGAAATGTATGATATCTACCATATGGACCAAAACGATACAGTAACCAACAGTTTTTTCTCCTTCGCTCTAGGTTATAGATTCTAGACCCTCACCGAGATAGAGAAAGCCCTGACCTGTGTCGGGGCTTTCCGAGCTTCTTCTGTGGGCGGCAGACGCCCTCGTCTGCCCCAGATTGGGTGGCGCACCCCTTGGAGTGCGTTTACAGTTCTATCTCATCCATTTCAATAGCTACATTATCCATTCCATTGTACCATCGATAACTCGATCAACGCCATTGCGAAGATTCTGTAGGGCAGAACCCAAAGCGAAGCGTCGTGGTTCTGCCGATTGTATTTCCCATTGATACATCATTGGAAATTAGTTATAATTAAATATGTCAAAGCTATTAAGATATTATTCTGATGGACAATATTATTTTATAACGGCGGTTACCTATCAGCGAAAACGAATATTATTAGACAATCCGGAGATTTGGGCTCGAGTAATCAATGAGGTAAAAAATACCGGAACATTTGATTTGATCGCATGGGTTCTAATGCAGGATCATTTCCATTTAATTATTCATCCAATAAAGAACAGACCGGATCAGATATTAAAACAAATAAAAATCAAATACTCTTATTTTTATCGCAAAATCAACGGAATATAAAGATGTAAAATATGGCAGGCACGGTTTTGGTATCACGTAATACGAAATCAAGAGGATTATAATCGTCATGTTGATTATATACATTATAACCCTGTCAAACATGATTATATTGATAATCCCTTTGAGTGGGAATATTCCACAATTCAGGAGTTTTATGATAAAGGATATTATTCGTTAGATTGGGGTTCAAAGAAGAAGTTGAAATTTGATGGGGTATTCGGAGAGTGATGGGAAGAATTGAAATGGCAGAACCACTTCGCTCCTCCCAAAGGTCGGGACTCGGGTTTTGCCCTACAGAATTTATTTTTATTTCGCCTTTATTTATAAACAATTGTATAATTGAGTAGTGGGAATTTCAAGAATATATATAGTTTTGCTATTAATAATAGGAATTATTTCTATAGGATGTTGGCCTCAAGTTAAAAGGGAATCAGGTTATTATTCTCAACGAGATTTTCCTAGTGATACAATCGGCAATTATAATCTTATGGTTAAATTCAATGGTGATAAAATCAATTCTGTTCAAGATAGTTGCCAATATTATTCACTCAATGATGGAATAATCGAAATTGAAAATATTTTAGACACTAATTTGATAAATAATAAAATTTTAAAAAGTAATTTGGTGATTGATTCGATTTATATATATACGAAAGATACGACTTATTCAATTATGGTTGATTCCATAATTAACTATTCCGATAGTAGCGATTCTAAAAATTGTTTAATTCTGGAATTGAATATTCCTGATTCATTATTTCTTAGTTGTTTCGAATCATGTATTGATATTTCTTATTGGGTTCAAGTTTCGGAGTCGGACAAAATTTTATCGTCGCATCATTTTTCTCATAAGTTGTTGGCTCAAAATGAGGATGATAGGGTGAACTGGGTAGATATTGCATTGATCCCAAACGCATTTCCCTCATCTTTTCGATATTTAAGTCCTCATTTTTATATCTCCTATGACATTCCTGAATCGTCTCAAGTTTTGATTAAGATTTATAATATCTGTGGGCAAGTTGTTGATACGGTTGTCAATGAAGTTCAACCGCCAGGATATCATGAAAGAGAATGGGGTAACAAAAATCTGCCTGACGGCATTTATTTTATACAAATAAAGGCTGATGATTCAACGATAGTGAAAAAGCATCTGCTTTTAAAATAATTGCTAATATCCCCTCACCCCACTTTTAAATTGACCGCAACCTGCTTTTCACGTATATATCCGGCATGATAATAAAGGCGCTGAAAGAGTATTTAGTTGAGCTGACTGAGAAACACCGGCTTGCTCCCGGGTCAATCGAGACATATAAAAACCATCTCAAACCGTGGGTCGAGTTTCTTGAGGAAGAGTATAAAACAATCTCGCCCGACCCGAAAATCAACAGTATATTATTAAGGAAATTCCTGGCTTTTCGACGTGGCCAAAATGTCTCAGTGCGGACATTAGCCGGGTTTATCTCGGCATTATCAGGTTTTCAGCGGTTTCTATCAGAAAAAGCAAAATATAAAAATTATCTCTGCAAACTGTCCAAACTGAAATACACCGAAAAGATACCGGAGTTTCTTTCCCGAAAAGAGGCGGGTCAACTGTTTGATATCATCAATAAAGATTCATATCTGACCTGGCGCGATTATCTGATGGTCTCGCTTTTTTATCTGACCGGAATCCGCCGCGCCGAGATGGCCGGATTACGACTGCATGATATCGATTTTAAAAAACAGATAATATCTGTTCTCGGTAAAGGGAACAAAACCCGGATGGTTCCGTATGGCGAATCGATTATAAAGAACCTGAAGCATTATCTGGAACTGCGGGAGAGTTTTATTGTTGGTAAAATCGAACATAAAGGTTATTTATTCCTAAATTATCGAGCCGAACCATTGACCGTTCGTTCGATAGACAGGATAGTAAAAAAGTATTGCGCCCCATTGGGCAAACGAGTGACTCCGCATATGTTGCGACATAGTTTTGCGACTCATCTGCTTGAAAATGGCGCTGATATATTGGCGATAAAGGAGCTTCTGGGGCATAGTTCATTAACCACAACACAGAAATATACTCATATAAGTACCAATAAATTGAAAGCGGTTTACCAGAAGGCTCACCCGCGAGCCTGACTGAGATATAGAAAAATAGAGAAGGGAAATAAAATGGATATACATGCGACGACAATATTAGGGGTCAGATACAAAGGTTCGGTCGCGATGGGGGGAGACGGTCAGGTAACTCTCGGCGATACGGTGATGAAAGCGAAAGCGGTCAAAATCAGACGGCTTTGCGATGATAAAATACTGGCCGGGTTTGCCGGAGCGGTCGCCGATGCACTGGCGTTGTTTGAGCGGTTCGAGGAAAAAATAGATGAATACAACGGCAACCTTCCGCGTGCGGCGGTGGAACTGGCCAAAGACTGGCGCACCGATAAATATCTGCAAAAACTGGAAGCGATGCTGGCGGTGTCGGACAAGAAACACAGTTTCCTGATAGCAGGAACCGGTGAGGTTATCGAGCCGGATGACGGGATTCTTACTATCGGCTCCGGCGGGCCGTATGCCTTGGCAGCGGCGCGGGCGATAATTTCGACCAAACCGAATATGACCGCCGAGGAGATAGTTAAAAAATCTCTCTTGACAGCGGCCGAGATTTGTATATATACCAACGAAAATATAACTGTGGAAAAGATAAAATGATTGATAGCAATTATAAAACACCCAAAGAGATAGTCGAATTCCTTGATAAATATATCATCGGTCAGGATAATGCCAAAAAATCGGTGGCGATTGCGCTTCGTAACCGGTGGCGTCGTCAGGCGGCCCCGGATGATATCCGCCGCGAGATATTGCCCAACAATATTCTGATGATCGGTCCGACCGGCGTCGGGAAAACCGAGATCGCTCGTCGTTTGGCCGAGATGGCAGCGGCGCCGTTTATCAAAGTTGAGGCATCAAAATTTACCGAGGTCGGGTATGTCGGTCGCGATGTCGAATCGATGGTTCGTGATCTGGTCGATCTGTCGGTTAATATGGTTAAGCATGAGAAATCTATTATCGTCAATCAAAAGGCAGCCGAGAACGCCAATAAAAAACTTCTTAATCTGCTTCTCCCGCCACCGCCCAAAAGACGCAAACAGGATCCGCCTGAAGACAATAAAATGATTCAGGTCGAGACCCATACCCGCGAAAAGTTAAGAGAGAAACTTCTGGCCGGAAAACTCGATGATAAAATGGTCGAGATGGATACTCCCCAGGATAAGTACCCGGTAGTTGAGATATTTTCGCCGATGGGCATGGAAGAGTTGGGGGTGAATTTTCAGGAGATGTTCTCCGGTTTGATGCCGAAAAAAACCAAACGCAGAAAAGTAACAGTGGCCGAAGCAAGAAAAATATTGCATGGTGAGGAATTATCGAAACTGGTAAATA
>DAOUVS010000300.1 GCA_030667525.1 Candidatus Zixiibacteriota bacterium
TCAACTGGTCGCGATTGTGATGGGTGAGCAGGAAGAATCTACCTGTCGCGCTCTTGGCGAAGTCCTGGCAACGGCTCTGACTAACAAGAACTGCTTGATTGTCGCCTCGACCGATCTGTCTCATTTTTATGATCAAAATGAAGCCAACCGCCTCGATAAAAATATCCAAACCGCAATTGAAGAATATAACTCCAATAAATTGCTTAATGTTCTTTCGTCCGGTAAAGGCGAGGCCTGTGGTGGCGGACCGGTTGCTGCAGCGCTGTTTGCGTCAAAAAGACTTGGCGGTGATAAAGTACATATTACCGGCTATTCAACCTCTGGTGAATCGACCGGAGATTTTTCCGAAGTAGTAGGATATTTATCAGCGATAGTGACCTCGAGCAAAGAGGCTCCGCTCTCTGATGCAGCGATTGGTGCCAGGGCGGCATTGGCCAGACACGAATTATCCAAAGATGACAAGGCGTATTTACTTGGTCAGGTTATAGAAACAATCAAGGCTAAACTTAATGGTACAAAACTCCCGGATGATATTCCCCGCGGAAAAATTCTGAATGAAAAACGGGGTGCCTTTGTCACGCTCAAAATTAATGGTCAGCTTCGCGGTTGTATCGGTTTGATTAGAGCGGCCAAGCCGATTTACGAGGCGGTTCGCGAGATGGCTCAGGCGGCAGCTTTTGATGATCCCCGCTTTGCACCTATGACCAAAGAAGAATTTGCCAGTATCGATATTGAGATTTCGGTTTTGTCACAACTGACCAAGGTACATGATCTAAATGAAATAGAAGTCGGCCGCGACGGTCTGATGATTCGTCTTGATTTTCATTCAGGATTACTGTTGCCACAAGTGGCTTCTGAGTTGGGATGGGATCGAACAACATTTCTTGAGCAGACCTGTTTGAAAGCGGGACTTCCCAAAAATAGTTATAAAGACAAAATCGCCGAGATCTATCGTTTCTCCGCCGATATATTTTAGAGAAACTTCCGGTTCTACTTTGCGCTTAAATTGTCTTGATATAAACTATTATATCTTTTAAATTTGTCCGATGAATGAGAATCAAAAACAATCAGTTCTGATAACAGGAGCCAACGGTTTTGTCGGCAGCAGACTTTGTCGAAAACTTTTGAATGACGGCTACCATGTTATCGCCGGAGTTCGCGAAAACTGCAATCGTGAATTGTTAGCCGGGCTTGATCTGGAGTTTCGATACGGTGATGTTTGCTGCCGGGAAACTCTTCCGGCGATGCTCAAAGATGTCGATTATATAATTCATAACGCCGGTATCGTTAAGGCAAAAAACCCCGATCTATTTTTTAAAGTCAATCATTTTGGAGCAAAAAATATTGCTGAAGTCTCTCTTCAAAATAAAAGACTGAAAAAATTTATATTAATATCATCGCTGGCGGCAGTTGGCCCGTCGGAAAAAGGTAAACCGCTGACCGAAGATGAAACGCCGCATCCGTTAACCGCTTATGGCCGCTCCAAACTGGCCGGTGAGGAAGCGGTTCTCGCTTTCAGAGATAGAATCAATATCGCTATTATTCGTCCACCCGGTGTTTATGGTCCCGGCGACAGAGAGATGATGGCATTTTTTCAGATAATTAATTTTCATATCAAACCATATCTCGGCGATCTGCAACGACGATTGCAATTGGTTCATGTCGATGATCTCTGTTTGGGTATATCAAAAGCACTGCAACCGGAAACAAAATCAGGCTCGATATATTTTATTGCAGAATCGGAAAGCCACAGTTACAAAGAGTTGATAAAATCAATTCAACAGGCGGTCAACAAAAAAGGAATCCCGCTTTATGTTCCCGGTGCTTTATTAAAAGTTATTGCCCGCATCTCCGAATCGGTGATGAAAGCTTTCGGGAAACCGCCGATGTTCACTGTTGAAAAAGCGAAAGAGATTCTCGGTAACTGGGAGGTCTCAACAGATAAGGCCAAAAAAGAGCTTGGCTTTGAATCTGAGATATCTTTTCAGGAAGGCGCGGCCGAAACGGCCAAATGGTATTTTAAAGAGGGATGGTTATGATAGTTAGCTTTAAACTTCTGGGGTACTGCATCGTAGTTGGCGCCGTTTATCTAATAGCTATAAATCTTATCTGGAACAAGCTTGAGAAATTTGTCCCCACCTTAAAAGATTTCCCCAAAGACCTGGTCGAGGAAAAAAACCCGGCCTGGTTTGTCTCCAATTTTGTTATTGAATTTATATTTTTTGTACTGTTACCGGCAATAATCTACGGCTGGTTTTATACAGTCCTTCCGTTTTCCGGTTTGCGTGGTGGTATATCTGTCGGACTGTATCTGTTTCTGTTTGGAATTATCCCGGTTGCTACCATAATAATGTTTCGAATTAAAATCCCGGCGGTCTACTTTCTGTATCTGCTGGTGGGGATGTTTTTTAAGGTGATAGTCTCGATGGTTATAATCGGTTATCTCTATTCATTGTAACAAGAAAGTACATATTATGAGTACAGCGATTGATAAGAAATTTCAGGAGGTAAGAAAACTGTTTCCGCTTACTTCAAAGAAAGCTGGGATGGTGTATTTTAATTCGGCCTCAACCGGCCCACTTTGCAAACCGGTTAAACAGGCACTCGATCAATATTTAGATCTCTGTCAATATCTGAATAAGGATACTGATGATTACTCATTTAACGACCTTCAAAAAATTCGCCGATTAGGTGCAAAAATGATTGGCGCCAATGTCGATGAGGTCGGCTTTGGCTGGAACACTGGCTATGGACTGAATTTGGCGGCACA
>DAOUVS010000153.1 GCA_030667525.1 Candidatus Zixiibacteriota bacterium
GCATCTGCCCAAAAGGTTACTGTTAAAAAAGGTTTTTTTGGCGGATGGAAATATTCAACAGATGATGCTTCATATTCGAAGGTCGGGAACAGAGGAATTCCTCTTTGCCAGGAAATGGAAGGAAATGAAGCGGCATTGAATGAGATGGCAAAATATACATCAAATAAAACAATGGCCCTGATTACCGGAATTCCTGGAGGTTGGATGGTTGGTTGGGCAGCGGGAAAAGCATTGGGAAACAAATACGAGGACTCTGATAAAACTATGCTACAAATTGGTTTACCTCTTTGTATTATCTCAACGGTTTTCGAAATTATCTCAGATGGGCATATAAAGAAGGCAGTAAGAATTTATAATGGCGAAGAGGAGTCAGCTTATTTTGGTTTTGATGTTAAAAGGCAGTTTGCTTTTAATACAGAATTGATTTCATATAATCTGACATATTCATTCTGATAATTATAAAATATTAAACTTTCATAATATGAAATCCCGGAAATGATTTAGGCTGATTTTTTCTGGGATTTTTTGATTATCTCGGCTTCGCCGGTGCGGTTGATGATCTCCGGCGTAATAATTATCTCTTCAACATCTTTTTTCGATGGCGTCTCAAACATCAAACCAAGCAAGGCCTTCTCAAGAATCGAACGAAGAGCCCGGGCGCCGGTCTTTTTCTTTTCCGCGATATCAACCACTGCCCATAACGCTTCTTTCTCGAAAGTAAGTTTGACATTCTCCATTTCAAAAAGTCGCGCGTACTGTTTGACCAGGGCATTTTTCGGCTCGGTCAGAATCGAGAAGAGAGCGTTTTTGTCAAGCGGCAAAAGTGGTGCAAAAACAGGAAGTCGGCCAATAAGTTCCGGAATCAACCCAAATTGCAACAGATCCGATGGTTCGGCATAGGTCAAAATTTCCGGAGCCTCATGACTGATATCGAGATTTTCGGCATCAAAACCGACCTGCTTTTTTCCGACCCGCCGAGCGATAATTTTTTCGAGTCCCTCAAACGCTCCACCACAGATAAACAAAATATTCGAAGTATCAATCGGGACAAACGACTGCTCCGGATGTTTCCGACCACCCTTTGGTGGGATATTCGAAATCGATCCTTCCAGAATTTTCAGAAGTCCCTGCTGAACTCCTTCGCCAGAAACATCGCGGGTGATCGATGGGTTGCCATCGGTGCGGGAGATTTTGTCGAGTTCATCGATATAAATAATTCCCCGTTCGGTTCGGGCCTGATTAAAATTTGCAGCCTGATACAACCGTACCAGAATATTTTCGACATCCTCGCCGACATATCCGGCCTCGGTTAAAACGGTGGCGTCGGCAATACAAAACGGAACTTTCAAAAATTTCGCCAATGTTCTGGCGATCAGGGTTTTTCCGGTACCGGTCGGACCAGCCAGAAGAATATTTGATTTCTCAAGTTCGACATCATCAGAGGCGGAACCTTTATTTCTTTTTGCCTCGGACAAAGCGTTGATCCGCTTGTAATGATTATATACTGCGACCGAAACGTTACGTTTCGCTTCTTCCTGCCCAATAACATATTGGTCAAGAAATGCTTTTATCTCGGCCGGTTTGGAAAGTTCGTATGTTTCTTTGTTGTCGCCTGTTTCCGGGGCAGTTTCAAGGATTTCATTGCAGAGCAGAATACATTCGCTGCAGATAAAAGCCTCAAATCCGGCAAAAAGCCGTTCAACCTTGGCGGCCGGTTTGCCGCAGAAATTGCAACGATGGCTCTTGGAGCCGCCGTTATCATCCGATGATTTTTTTTTATCTTCCGTCACTGGAAATCAGTCTCTATTTTTTTTCCTGGTGCTTAAACTCGTAGATTTTATCAATTAAACCATATTCAGCAGCTTCGCCGGCTGACATAAAAAAGTTGCGGTCAGTATCTTTTTGAATTTTTTCGAGCGGTTGACCAGTGTGATAAACCAATAGGTCATTGAGACGTTTTTTGGTATGTGTAAATTCTTTGGTCATAATCTCGATATCGGAAATCTGTCCCTGCGTTCCGGCCATCGGCTGATGAATCATTATCCGAGAATTCGGAAGTGCCGCTCTTTTGCCTTTGGTTCCTGCGGTCAAAAGAAAAGCACCCATCGATGCGGCCATACCCATACAGGTAGTGGCGATATCCGGTTTGATAAATTGCATCGTGTCATAGATCGCCATTCCGGCTGTAACCGAACCACCCGGCGAATTGATATAAATGAAGATATCCTTTTCGGCGTCATCGGCCTCAAGAAAAAGAAGCTGGGCAATAACAGCATTTGCCAGATTATCATCTATCGGCGAACCGATAAAAATTATCCTGTCTTTGAGAAGCCGCGAGTAAATATCATAAGATCGCTCGCCGCGGCCGGTCTGCTCAATTACAAAAGGAATCATTGTCATTATTTATCCTCCGTGACTCCGCTTTCCGGTGACCAATCTTTTTCCGGTATATACGTTACCTTGGAAAGCAGAAATTCAATTAATTTTTCGTCCAGAATCGAATTCCGTAACTCCTGGATTCGCCCGGTTCCGGATAAGACCTCTTTGGCCTTTTCCATATCCATATTATAATTGTCGGCGAACCGCTTAATCCATTTTTCGGTATCCTCCGGCAAAACTTCAATCTTTTCATCAGTCATGATCTTATTTGTCAGAAGTGACCAGCGGATTCCATTAACTGCCATTGGACGATACTGTTCCCGGCTGTTTTCATCAACTTTCTGCTTTTGCTTTTCGAATTCTTCCATCATGCTATCGAGATAATTTTCAATCATACTGTTGGGGACATCAAACTGGTTTTTATCGAGAAATTGCCGCTGGACCTCGTTTGATTTATATTTTTCTTGATCCATTGTTTTCTGTTTTCCCAGATCTTCGCGGACCTTCAATTTTAATTCAAGCATCGTGGCGATATTTTCATCGATCTGAGCCGCGAAAGCATCGGTTAACTCGGGAAGAATTCTTTCCTTGACCTCTTTTACCTTGCAGAGATATTTGATAGCTTTGCCAGCCAGCACTTTATTGTTGTAATCGAGCGGATATTTTACTTCGACCTCTTTTTCCTCACCGACTTTGAGTCCCGGCAGATGTTCTTTAAACTCGGCCACGGTCAAGGCTGAGGAGAGATCGATCTCGACATCGTCAAACTTATCAGCATCGAGAACTTTGTCGTCATCGCCGGTTTTTTCTATATCTATCTTGATAACATCTTCTTTTTCAATAGCCCGTTCGACCGGTCTGATTTCGGCATGTTTTTTCCTCAAGAAATCAACCACAGTATCAACTTCGGAGTCGCGCACTTCAGCATCAGTTTCCGGAAGAGTTAAACCTTCATAATCGATTTTTTCAATCTCAGGCATTACTTCGACTTTGGCAGTGTAAACCAGCGGAGCACCTTCTTTTAGCTCATATCCTGAAACATCGGGAAACGAAGCGACCTTGAGATCAAGTTCTTTTATGACTTCGGGGTATGATGATTTCACCAGTTCTTCGACCACATCTTCTTTGATAGCATCGCCAAAGGTCGTTTTAATGACATTTAGCGGCGCTTTGCCGGGCCGGAAACCTTTTAGCTTTGCTTCTTTGGTATATTTTTTATAGGCAGTTGCAAAGGCGGCATCAACTGTGGCAGCATCAACTTCAACTTCTATAACTCGCGCAAGTCCTTCGGAAGATTTAATTTCAGATTTCATTCTATCAGTCTCCTAAAAATTCAGTATTTCTGCGAAAGGGGGGACTTGAACCCCCACCCCATGAAGGACTGGATCCTAAATCCAGCGCGTCTACCAATTCCGCCACTCTCGCAATATCAAGCTAAACAATATATGTTTTTTGGGTTTGGTTGTCAAGAGAGGGGGGGGGGAGTCGTCAAATGAGAAATAAAAATAAGATTATGAGTTTTTTTTGGGAGCAGGGCAAATTAAATGATTGGGATCATACCAAAGAATACCCAAAATTCCTTTGTTAAGCATACCAAATATTCTTTTTGTCCCTGTTAGACGCAAGGAAAATACTTCGTCCAAATCATCCAACCTTAATTGGTCAAGTCTCTTTTTTGCCTCTGATATTAAATCATTTTTTTTTACATTATGACTTCCGCTGCATTTAATTTCTGCCCACGTCATAGATTCAAAATTTTTTAATTTGGAATAAATGTCATTCCAAAATTCGCTTTCTGATATATTGGCCCATCCGCCCAATTCACAGCGGTCAATGTGCCCAACAGTCCAAACCGGCAGCATTTTGTCAAAATCTTCGGGATTTTCTCGTTTCCGAACACTTTTTTCATTTTGAGGAGATATATTAGATTTTGGTTTTTTGATTTTATTATGTTTGGCGGTCATTCGATTATACTGCTATAATACTCTTGCATTGAGGCCAATGTTATTTCATTATCACCGCGTTCATCTGGCGCAAGGCCTTCACGTGCCTTTTTCCATGGTTTTTCCATATGTGTTAGATCACTTAACCATTGAGAATTTTTATCACTATAATATTTTAAAACAGAATCAATGGTTTCCTTTTGGTCAGTATTAAGGTTGGAAGAATTTCCTATTTCCAAATCACTTGATTGAATAAGGTATTTGCCCTTATGCTGCCCGAAAAGTCTTGGAACGACCGGCCCACTAATCCACGCTTGAATTGGTTCATTAAATAATTGTTTTTCATCCCATACAGTAGACCATGCTTGAGCATAATATACTAATTTTTGCAACTTCATTGCCGAAATTGAGCCCTCTTTTTCTAAAATATACTTAGCGACATCAAATACACATACGGTTTGGTTTGACATTTTGGCCTCCATACTTGCCATTTGTAGAATCGGCAAGATCTCTCATTGGTTAATCAAAAATAACCACATTTATTCTTTTGTCAAATACTTTTACATATTTGTGATAATGATTATTTACAGGCTTTTTCTTTAAAACAAGGCAAATAACAAATATGTTTCCGAATCGTATTATTTTTTCCCTCCCCATTTCCTTTGACTTAAATATCTTCAATCTATAAATTCCCCCTTATGGCGGATCAAGTGTATATTGGTGTCGACTTTGGCAAAAGACGAATCGAAATGGCGCGGTCGGACGCTTCCGGCCTTATTGCCTCAGCTTATAAGACCATTACATATAAGTCTATAAATAAAGCTGTCGAAGAGATTGTGGCTGATTTGGCTGAATCTGAAGCGGTTGGGGTGGTGGTTGGCAATCCGGTAGCGCCCGATGGTGGCGATTTTGGCGGAAGCTGCAAAATGGTTGATGATTTTATCGAGCGATTGGAAAAACTTATCAATATCCCGATATA
Source organism: Candidatus Zixiibacteriota bacterium (assembly GCA_030667525.1). Classification (GTDB taxonomy): domain Bacteria; phylum Zixibacteria; class MSB-5A5; order GN15; family PGXB01; genus JAAERC01. The sequence goes on from DAOUVS010000153.1 coordinate 5,302, forward strand.
CAAAACCGATGAGCGGGATTCATCGGTCGAGGCCGAAGCGATTATTCATCTTCATAACAAAAAAGTCGGCCAGGATAAGGGACGAATCGACCGAATGGCGGCGGCGATAATCCTCCAGCGGTTTTTGGATGAGAGGCAATAATTTTACAAATGTCAGACTCGGCTAAATTTAAAGTTTACGAGTATATTCTCTACTGGATTGTCACGATTATAATATTAATCCTGGCGATTCCGATAATAATAATAAAGTTTATAAGGTTTTTGGTTAAAGCAACAGGAGCGCCTTTGAAATCTGCGAAATATTTTATCGGGTTTATTCTGGTAGTGATTATTGCGGTCACCATATTGATAGCATATAAAGTTTATGTGCCATACAATATCGGTGATAATACAATCTCGATCACGGTCGATAAGAAAGACAGTTTTGCCTCGGTGATGTCTCAGCTAATCGAAAAAGAAATTCTGCATGATGTTCGATTATTTCGTCAGTTGGCAATTATAACAGGTCTCGATAAAACGGTTTCGCCCGGGCGGTATGATTTTTCCGGGATGATATCGCTTAGCTCCATTGCCGAAAAATTTCGCAAACGGGATATTTCTACTTTTATGGTAACGATTCCCGAAGGATTAACTATCTGGGAGACAGCTGCGGTGATAGGTAATAACGCCAATATCGATTTCGATTCGGCAGCTTTTTACAATCGTGCCTGCGACACCAATTATACAATAGAGCAGTATAATCTTGAACGGTTAGAAGGGTTTATATTTCCCGAGACCTATCGTTTCTGGTATCAGATTGAGCTTGATGAGGCAATTGAAATTTTGGTTGATATGTACCATCATCAAACAGACGATATAAATTTTGATTCTGCACCGAATAATTTATCAGAAAAAGAGATAGTAATTCTGGCCTCCATTATCGAAGCCGAGGCGCAGGATAGCTCGGAGCTGGGAAAGATATCATCGGTATATAACAATAGATTGACTATAAGGATGCGGCTGCAGGCTGATCCGACTGTTATTTATGCGAAAGGCGGAATGACCCGGCCATTATGGACCCGCGATCTTGAGTATGATTCACCATATAATACATACAAAAATTACGGGCTTCCACCAGGTCCGATAAATTCGCCCGGACTCGCGGCGATCAAGGCTGCGCTGAATCCTGAAACGACCGATTATTTATATTTTGTGGCTGATGGAACCGGCAGGCATTATTTTTCTAAGACACTTTTGGAACATAATCGGGCACGTAATAGAATAAAAAAATCAAATGGAAAATAAGATTAGCAGTTTAGATACAGTTTGACGGCATTCTTTTAATCACATTTTTGCTGAAATTCTCAAGAATTTCATCCATCAATCCATTTTCAAAAGATATGAAGGCATCCTCATTCGGTGAGGATAAACAGATCAAACCGTAACTTGAACCGTTCTGGCTGATTGGCAATACCGCCAGAGATTGAGCGGCATTATCTTTTATTATTTTTTCTTCAATAAAGTTACCATTAAATTCTTGTAGATGATGCTGAATATAAAAATTACCATCGGCAAAAACTTTGTATAACAAAGAATTAGTTTCAGGAAGAGTGAGGGTCAGACCTTTACGGGCACCTTTTTCTCCCTTCATGGCGATGACCTTCAGTTTATTGTCCTGTTTTGAAAACACGATAAGTGAGGATTGCGATATTGGAAAAAACCTATTTAACTTTTTGGTGAACGAAAAGAATAGTTTGTATATATCACTCGGTTTGGATAACATCGCCTTCAGTGATTGAAGAATGCCACGTGAGATGCCATTATTGGTGTCAATTAATTGCGAATCCAATTCATTTCTCTCTTGCTTACTCTTGGTTGAAACCGTTCCCACTATCTATCCTTTATACAATCAGCCGAATGGCAGGCCCTCTTTTTTTTCAATATTATACTTTTTAATTTTTCGCCATAATGTAGTGCGGCCGATTCCAA
>DAOUVS010000044.1 GCA_030667525.1 Candidatus Zixiibacteriota bacterium
CATCACCGGTCGGCCAACCAAAGCAGAGTTTATTGCCTGTTCAACCGAGGCGAAAAAGGCGTCAACGTCTATAATATAAGTAAAGCAGCAAAATTGTCTCCTTTGTTATAATTAACGACAGGAGACAGATATTTAATATCACATTTGAATCACATTTGGCATCTCTGCGCTTTGAGAGATAGGGAGGCGCGACTTATGAATCGAATAGCGCCATGAGGCGATCTCACGGCCAGCCAAATCATCGGTGAAATCGAAGGCCCAGATAGCGGTCAGGAAACCGTCAGAAGTGATCTGAGCGATTATATTCCTGGCCAGATAGATATTGTGTTTGGCCGGTTGCTTATCAAAAAGAATTAGAAGATTGTCGCGATTGCTATCACAGAAAACTTTTGGTTGGGTCATCGTTTTTCTGAAATCAAGAAATCTTGCTTCGCCCCGTTTGACGACTTCCGGAGGGACAAAATTATCTTTGATATCCCAACGGCGCCTTGGAAGATCAACCTCAATAAAAATCAGTCGCCCGGCACGATCAAGATGCAGTGAGACCGTTTCAGAATCGAGATAAGAGTAAAACCTTTTCTGGTCGGGATATTCAATCGGCAAATATAGTGATTCTTCTTCAAGCTGATAAAAACCCCGACCGGAGGGAATTTCTCCAGCCGGGGTTCTGATTTGTATTTCCGGCGTCGTAATCGACATGAGTTGTTGGCCTATTTTAACTCTTTTAGTTTCTCTTTGGCCTGCTCACTTTCGAGTGTTCCCGGATAATTCTCGACCAGTTTCTGAAATGTCGCCTTGGCGTCTTCCAACTCATTTAACTCTTCATAAGAGCGAGCCATTTTGTATAATGCGCCGGGACGTTTTTCAGATGTCGAAAAATCGATTTCTAACTGACGGAACTCGCGAATAGCTTCCGGATATTTTTCCATCGAATAATATGCCTCGCCGATCCAGAAACGGGCATTGTCGGCCAGATCCTTGGTCCCGCAGTACTGCATATAATCGGTGAATCCTTTGATGGCATTTTCATACTGACCGCGCCTGATTTCGATAAACGACTCATCATACAGTTCCTGACAATCAACACCGGGAGGAGCTGATTCGGTTCCCGTTGTATCGGCGGAATCGGTTGCCGTCGTTGGTCGTGTTCCAACAAACACCTGTTTCTGATCGCTGGTTGCCATATAACCGACTTTGTCCTGCAGGTCATTGATACCGGCCTGCACTTTCTGTAATTCTTCGAGAAGACTGTTGATAGTACTTCTAAGTTCCGCCCGCAGTTTTACAGATTCATCGGAGCTGCTGGTCATCAACGAATCAAGGCGATCAATGAATCGCTGGGTATCACGTTGTTCTGAACGGATTTCCATCACCCGTTCCTCGACCCGCATTACATCACGTTTCATCGCACAGCCGACTAACATTAGCACAGCCGCCATTAAAATAAGAGCGGCTGTTTTGTTTTTATAACCAGTCATAGTATCAATCTGCGGTTACTGGGAGATTACAATAAAGGCCGCCCGGCGGTTTTTGGACCAGGCCGCTTCATTGTGCCCGTTATCGACCGGCCGCTCTTTTCCATAGCTGACCATATCGAGTCGGCTGGTGGCGACACCAAGATCGTTCATATAATCCATAGCCGCTTTGGCACGTTTCTCACCGAGCGACAAGTTATACTCAACGGTGCCTCGCTCATCGCAGTGACCCTCGATTTTTACCATCACGGACGGATTATCTTTTAACACCTGCGCATTGTTTTCAAGCGCCGTCTTGGCCGCATCGACCAGATTGTATTTATCCAAATCGAAATAGACGACCATAAAATCTGCATCTTCAACTGGGATAACTTCCGGTATTACCTCTACTGGTTCCGGCTCTGGCTCTGGTTCAGGTTCGGCAACGACTACTGGTGCTTCCGGTTCAGGCGGTGGCGGCGTTCCTGGACATCCCATGAGCAAAAATGTGAATGATGCCAGCAGCATTAGGATTAAAAGCCTTTTCATTTTCTTCCTCCTTGTACAAATTATTAAAAATTATTTTCCTACATTTTGCCTATTCTAAAGAATTTTATACATATCGTCAAGCTAAAACTATAAACCGATAACTTATTTGCTGACTAACTTTTACCTCCTAATTATCATTCAAACGGCGCCCAGGCCGGATTTGACATCCCGCCTCTGACCGTAAGTCTTCTCTGGCTGTTGCCAAACAGGTCCATCGTGTAAATCTCACTCGGGCCAAGTCGGGTTGATGAGAATATTATATGGTTGCCATCAGGGGAATAATGCGGGTTTTCGTTGTTGCCATAGATTGCCAGAACCTGATGATTACGGCCGGTGGTATCAACTGTGCAGATTGTAAAATCTCCGGCGCGGCTGACAAAGGTGATTTTATCACCTTTGGGCGACCAGTTCGGCGAATCATTATAACCGCCGGTAAAAGTCAATCGCCGCATATTTTTTCCGTCGGAATCCATCAGATAAATCTGAGGCGCACCGGTTCGATCCGATGAAAACGCGATAGTTTTTCCGTCAGGTGACCAGGTCGGCGATGATTCAATCGCCCGGCTTTCGGTCAGACGTTTTTCTATTCTGCCGTTTTTATTAAGTAAATATATTTCCGAATTACCATCTTTTGACAAAACACATGCAATCATACTACCGTCGGGCGATACCGATGGTGCCACATTCAGTCCGGGAAATTCGGCAAACGGCTCCACCGAATTATCTTTTAGTTTCAGCTTGTAGATTTTCGGATCACCGTCCATATAACTGGTAAAATAAATGTACTTACCATCGGGTGAAAAAGCGGGGGAGATATTAATCGATTTGTTGTCGGTCAGTTGAAATTCGTTTTGTCCGTCATAGTCGGCAATAAACAACTCTTTGAAATCATCGATTATTTTCACATAAACAACTTTGGTCCGATAGATACCATTATCACCGGTGAGGGATTTTAGTATTTCATTGGCCATATCATGCACTGCCGTCCGGTATTCGGTCTTTTTGGCTTCAAAAGTTCCTTTTTTTATTTCTTTTTTGGTGTCAACATCAAACATCCTGTAACGTAAGCGGATATTACTGCGTGGGAATTCGGTCTCCAGTTTGATCAAGTATTTTGTCCCGAGCCATTTCCAGGCGGAGATAGTCATTGTTTCCAATTCAAGATGTTTCAGGAAAAACTTGTCAAACAGGACAATTTCAAAATAAGGTGAAAAATCAAGATCGCGCCGCAGGATGACCCCGCAGTTTTTCATCATAACCGAATCTGATGCGGTGATATATTCTATCCCGATATACCGGGTTTCCTCGACTGAAATTTTGGTTGGTTCAAAAGATGATTTGTCTGATAATCTGCCCTGATAATCACCTATGTTTTGGGCCACAGCCAAAGTTGAAAAAACGATTATAATCAGTATTGAAAAGATAACTATTTTATATTTCATAATTAATATCCAGACGAGTATGGAAATTCAAGGTGGATGCCGATTATTTCATCGGCAAATTGATCGGGCAGAGGCGGCAATGGCTGAGAGATATTAACGGCTCGTTCACAACCGCCGTCAAAAGCATCAACTCCCGATGATTGTTCTATTTCAGTTTTTATTATTCTTCCCGAACGTATTACCTGAAAATAGATAATACATGATAGTGGTTGATTTGAAAAAACCGGGTTGCGCCAATTCCGCTCAATTTTGTCAAATGCCTGCACAAACCAGTAAGGATAATCAAACGAGGCATTATCAATAGCGGCGCCGCCGAATTTTGAACCGGAACTCAGAGTTTCGCTGACATCTTTCTGACCGTCTTTTGATCCAACTTGTTCTTCATCCCCTTTTAATGGTTTGGGATCGTATGTTTTATCTTTTTCCGGTTTCTTTTCCGGTTTTGGTTTTGGTTTGTCAATCGGTTTGGCTTCGACGACTGTGGCGACTTCAATAATAGGAACAACCGGTTCATCGGCCACAACCTGCTGAGGTATCTCTATCGGTTCTGGTGCAGGTGCGACCTTTGCGGCCGGCATTGAACGCAGTTGCACCTGAATGACTTCGCCAAGGTCAGTATTTACTTTGGGTTTAAACGGTGAGCTTATAACCATCGCGATAACAATAGTAAAATGAAGCAAAAATGACAGCAACAGATCCTGTCTCATCTTTATTTGCCCAGCTTACTTTCGTCTTTAGCCGTTATCAAACCGATTTCTTCAATATTCATACCCTTCAAACGCGCCATTACCCCAACAACAATACCGTATGGTACTAAAGAATCGGCACGCAGGTAAACCGATGAATTACCCTGCTTGCGAAGCTCCTTGTCAAGATTTCCTTCAAATTTGTCAAGTCGGCTCCAGACATCGTTGATAAAGATGCCGCCCTTTTTATCGATGGTTAAGATCACTCCTTCAGGCTGATTATCAAGTGCCGCTGTTTTTGTTTTTGGCAGATCGACTTCAATACCTGATTGCAAAAGCGGGGCAGAGATCATAAATATTATCAGCAAAACCAGAACGACATCGACCAGATTGGTGACATTTATCTCGGCCAGCGCATTGTATTCTCTTTTTTGCATTTCAGGTCAAATCCTTTTTTATTCTGACCAAAAATTCGAGCGAAAAGTTGGAAACCTTGTCGTTAAATCCTTTTAGTTTATTATTGGCCCAGTTAAATCCGATTACCGCCGGAATTGCAGCACCGAGTCCCACAATAGTTGCTAAAAGCGCCTCAGCAATGCCGGGGGCAACAACTGCCAATGATGCCGAACCTCGCTGACCGATCGACCAGAATGAATCCATAACCCCGACCACCGTTCCAAGAAGTCCTAGAAATGGCGAGGCATTAGCGGTAGTAGCGAGGAAAACTACCGATTTTTCCAAAAGACTGATTTCCTCAACTCTGGCCCGTTCGAGAGTCATCTCAACCATATCAATTTCTTTTTGTGAAAGCAGTAACTGCTGATTTTCGGTAGCGCCATCGGCTTTTTTATTTTCTATTATATCACTGACTTCATTGTACCCTTCAAGAAAAACACCCGATAATGGAGTATTACGAAGCGCCTTGGCCTGTCCGACCAGATCCGAAATTTTCCCAGCCTTGCGATATAGATTTAAGAAGGCCCAGCTTTCTTCTTCGACTTTTCTGAATGATCGCCACTTGTTAAACATGATACTCCATGAGACAAGCGAAAGCACCACCAGAATAATTAGAATGATTAATCCGAAAAGGCTGGTCTGACCGATTATCTGCCAAACTCCACCGGAGAAAAAGCCAACTGAGACAATGTTTAGTTCCATATATAACCTATAAAATCCCTTTATGTTCTTTTACGTTCAGCCGCCAAAAAGGTTCGAATTGAACCAGTTGAGCGGCATTTAATCAGCCATTTATCATCGCTATTATACGGGGAGAAAAATTCAACGTCAACAAAAAGCTATTTATTCATTTCAGGAAGATAAAAGAAGATTTAGGTTTCTCTTGACATCCTTTCCAAAAACAGTTATATCCGCAGTTGATTAAATTAACCTCACACTCTTGGGAGGAGTAGGAATGAGAAAGTTACTGTTGGTATTATTAATTGGTTTGTTTGCTCTGACCCTGGTAGCAGGATGCGGCCAGACGGAAGAGCCCAAAACTGAAACTCCGGTGGTTGAAGAACCGACTGTGGAAGCTGTCCCCGATAGCGGCACCGTTGTTGATTCAGCTGTTGTTGAGGAAGTTACCGAGGAAGCTGGAAAATAAGGTTATTTCAGTTTAAAGTAAAAAGGCCGCTTTAATAAGCGGCCTTTTTTAATTCCTATTTAATTAATCAATTTTGTGTGCTGTCGGGTCGCCGCACCCGACAGATTTTGTGGGTGGCAGATAGCCAGAAAAACCTCGCCTGCCCCAAAAACGTCATTCCATTTCTCCAACGTCATTCCCATACCACAAAAACGTCATTCCCGCGTACGCGGGAATCCAGGTTTGATATTATTTTGTATGTCATTGGATCGCCGAAACCGAGAACTAAGTAGGACTGACATTCCTGTCTGTCCAGATTTGGTAACCCACCCAACGGGTGGGGATTTTGTGAAACTGCTAATATATTTATTTGCAAATACATAACGATTACTGCTTCAAGAGTTATTTTCCCACAGCAAGCTGTGGGCTACCCAGCTTTGAGATTTGACGTCAAGCCTCAAAGAGGCTTGACCTACGGGGACTGAAGACAGACCTTCCCTGTGATTGATAATTGCTAGTTATCGGTGCCTGATTTCATATATGCGATCTGCTTCTTTTGACCAATCACCAGGACGGCCCCATTGTTCCAATTTTTCGTCTAGAAAATAAAGCCAGTACTCTTTATCTATTCGATCGTTGTTCATTTGTGCAATCCATTTTTCATACGACCATACTTCGATTACCCCTTTTTCAAATTTCTTTGATCCAATAACCTGTACTGGCTCTCCAATTTTTGAAATCACTTGCTCCTTATCATCCCCAATTGTCAACAAGTGGAGCTTTATCTTGTCATAGTTCTTACCGTAATTGGCAAAATCTTTTACCATAAAGGCACAACCGCACATTAGCAGTGCAATTAATAGTAATGTACATGTAAATAGCTTCATCACAGCTCCTCTCGTCAATATCCCTTATTCAATTACAATCCCTCTCCTACAGCGTCAAAACCAACCCGAAAAAAATCGGTCCCTTCCAAGTTCGATCCTAGAGAAAACAGTAGGACAGACATTCCTGTCTGTCCAGATTTGAAAGGGTGCCCCACAGCTTGCTGTGGGATAATTACATTATTTGGTAACCCACCCAACGGGTGAAGATACTTTAAAACTTCTCATATTTAGATTTTGCTTCATAATAATATTTTAATTCTGTGTAGATATTGCCAGAATATTCAGCGGAAATGTTTATTCCCGAATCCTCATATTCGAACATTAAGACAATTTTATTGGTAACATCATAATTGTCGCTATCAAACGCATCATTATTAAATATTTTGGGCTTATTATCCCAAATACACATATAGTACCCAGAGTTCAATTTAAGATCATCTTCTTTTATTGAATCTGGAATGCATTCTCCATTGTATGTAGGACCATACTTTGCCGTAAATCTCTTCTGAATGGAATTAAACTTTTTAACATAGGCCATTCTATTTGGATAATCAAATCTCCACATATAAGTAACCTTAATAAGTCTATTTTTTAAAAACGAATAGTGCACTCCTATTTCGTCGTAAAATAAATTGTCACTTAGAGATATTATGTCAAGACCATCTAATTTATATTCATTAATTGGATATTGTTTTTCAATTTCTCTAATTTCATCCCCCGTCATTCCCCATATCGCTTTCCTTATATCATAGCGATTTTTCTTAAGTGCTGACTTTTTTCGTTCATCCCTTATAAAATCGCATTTGGCAAATTCCTCCGTTATAGACATAATTTTGAGTGAATATCCAAATAGTGAGTAATTGATTACTACATCGGATGTTGAAAACCAGTAATAATCTAAAGCGTCCTTTAATGGTAATCCATAAAAACCGGTTAACATCTCAATTAATTCAGCCGTATCATTTTTTGAGTAATCAATATCTACGCTATACAGGTGCCCGTTATAAAATTTAAAACTAACAGGTGCTGAAATACCATTTATACTTTTGTTATGGCCAAAATTTGATTTACAGATTGAAAAAGTAGTATCGTCGTAAGATTTTTGCTCAAAACCTAAATCATAATCTTTTGAAATCTGCTCAGCGTTGCTACCCCATGGAATATCCAAATTGCCTAAATCAATTTCTGACGCAGTACAAGGGGATAAGAAACTTATTAAACATACAAATATTAAAACTATTCTACACATAATCCCTCTTTTTTTTAAATTTATGCAATTCTCTATAAGAATTAATAGGAGTATAATAATATTGTCAAGGATTAATATGTCTTTTTATGATGTGAAACTATCGTGGGCGGCAGATAGCCAGAAAAACCTCGTCTGCTCCAGCGTATGAAACATTTCGGAAAGTCAATTTGAGAACGGCCATATTAATCAAATTAAAAGCCCCGACTTAGGTCGGGGCTTTTTTAATTCCTATTTAATTAATCAATCATTCCAATTGATTGATTTTTCTTACTTTTACGATTCAAGCATCTCAACATTCGCCCGAGGCACGATCGCCTTTTTGCCATCGTCAAACTCGACTTCCAGAACACGCGCTCTGGAACCAGATTCCAGCTCAGCCAATTCCGGCGGTAAAGAAACAACTTTACCAAGCATGCCAAAATAAGGATGACGAATAACTCTGACCGGTGAACCGGTCTGAAGTCCCATCTCACGGAAATCATCAACATCATCTTTATCATTGATATCCCGGTCAAAAGGAATAATAACTTCGGGGCGAATAACTCCGGCACGAATCTGGGTGGCACCATTGATACAGGCGAGTTTCCCCTCTTTTGATTTCAGCAGTTCAAAAGTAGTTCCGGCCATATTAATTTGACCAAAACCTTCGGTAACCACCAGCGTTACGCCAATCTCTTCGGAGCCGGTAATAGCAACACCGATATCGTACCCAAGAAAATCGCGAAGATCCTTATCGTCAAAACCTCCAACGACGATTCCGGCGGCGCCGACTTTGGCTGCTTTTTTAATCGCGTCGGCTGTTACCATCGAACCACCAACGATAACTTTGCCTTTACAATCATCGCTGATCTCTTTATCAGTCAGAACCGATGCGTTATTTTCAACAACAACCTTGATCTCACCATGAGTCTCGCCGCCGATTCCAAAAATACCCTGTACAAAAGAACTCCAGGTTGATATGGCGACACCCTCTTTTTCAAAGACTTCGGTCACTTCACCGGTGACATAAGCTTTGACTTCGACCGGTATTGGTTGCCCGCGAAGTAAGACCTGTCCGGTAATATTGGAGACAGATTCAACCGACCCGCTCACATGTGATTTTTCTGATTGCGAAAGAAACGAAAGACCGAGAAAGCCTTTTGTTTTTGCCAGAATTTCACCCACTTCGATACTGTCGCCTTTTTTCTTCAGCATCACCTCGTCCATATCCTCCGGAGGAATACCGAGTTTGTTGGCGATGTTTACCGGATCGACTTTGCCCGGCAGGTGCGTCTGTGCCACAACATCGTCGGGGCTAACCTTGTCACCTTTTTTGACGATGACATTACCTTTTAACGGAAGTATTCGGTTTTTGGTTACCAGGAGTTTATCGGTTACCTTTAAACCGGGTGTATATGCATGACCCATATTATTGCCTCAATTATTTATCAATAGACTAAACGTTTTATTGTCTTTCAAATGCCGCTGCCGGATATATATCCATAGCCATCATCCACTCTCTTAATTTCGTTATCCGCATTTTGTTGTCTTCGGGCAGTACAAAGGGACGACCGCGCCCATCAAGGACGATACCGGTTACGCCTCCTGATATTTCAGTTTCCAACTTATGGCCTTTGCCAGCACCAATATCAATATTTTTCACCGGTTCAAATTCAGCCTTAGCTTTTAATGGCAACCCATCTTCACCGAGACCAAGTTTGATTAGTTTCAGATCACCAAGCTGCAATGTCCCAGATTCAACCTTGCCATCAGGAAGAGTGATCTTATAATCCATTAGCGGTCCCGGTTTTTTCAATTCTCCAACCGGAGCAACACAGGTTCCCAAATGAATCAAACAATCCTTATTAAATACTTCAGTGGCTGCCTGCGGCAGAACCGTGGCCAGAACACCCAGTTGCGGCATCATAAAGATCGAGTCAACAGCGAGACGGGTGATACCTTCAGGGACAAAAGAGTCGATCATCATCAGAGCTGACTGCTGTCTTTTGGGAGCATGCGATAAAACACCGCCGGAGCCAACCAGAATATCAAGGGTCATCATGTTAACCAGCGAGGCGCCTGACGAGGTCTGCTCGAAAGCATCGGCGATAGTCCGCTGCTGCTGGACACCCTTGAGAACCGTGGCAAAACTCTTATGCTGAATAAAGGCCAATCGCAGTGCTTCTTTGGCAATCGCCTGTTCAAAAATCAATTCTTCCATCGATTGTGGAATCGTCGTCGGACGGATCATTTTATTTTTTACACGGTTACGCAGGTCACGCTCATCCATATGGAACGGAACCCAGCGCATAACCATCGGTAAGGTCGCTTCGGCAAAAACATTCGAGATCGAATAACTCATCCCAAGATTTGCGGAGACAGTACGATTAAAGACACCTTCCCGGGATTCGCCCGGTCTGAAAACTGAAAATACGTCAGTGGTGGCGCCGCCAATATCGACTCCGACCACTTCGATTCCTTCAATGTCAGCGATTGTTTTTATTATCAGTCCGACCGCGCCAGGAGTTGGCATAATCGGGGCGTCGGTCCATTTCATAAGGGTTCGGTAACCGGGAGCCTGCGCCATAACATGCTCCATAAAAAGATTATGAATCTCCTCACGAGCCGGAGCAAGATTTTCGCGTTCCAAAACCGGACGCAGATTCGGGACTATTTTTAAATCAACTTTGTCAGACAGAGTTTCTTTGACCGCCTCGGCGGCATCAATATTCCCGGCATAAATAATCGGCAGTTTGTATCCGCTTCCCAAACGTGGTTTGGGATCAGCCGCCGCAACCAATTCGGCAATTTCTACAACGTGTGTCGTTGTCCCATGATCGATACCGCCCGAAAGCAATATCATATCGGGGCGTAAACGGCGAATTCGTTCGATCTGTTCATGGGGGAGACGTTTGTCATTGGATGCAATAACATCCATCACAATCGAACCGGCACCAAGCGCGGCACGTTCGGCCGATTCGGCTGTCATTGAACGAACCACACCGGCAACCATCATCTGCAATCCGCCTCCGGCTGATGAGGTCGAAATATAAATATCGGTTCCAACATTACCGCTGGCTGGTGAAATAATTCTGCCTTCTTCATCGATAAGTTTCCGGCCGCATAACTCTTCAACTTCGCCAACCGCATTGAGCACACCTTTGGTAACATCTTCAAATGGAGCCTCAACCGTTGTCGGAGCCTCACCTCGGACCATAAGACGGTACTCACCATCTTTTTTCTCAATCAGAATCGCCTTGGTCGTAGTCGAACCGCAGTCGGTGGCCAGAATAATCTTTATGTCCTCAGGATTCATTTTTGCCATATTATTCCTGTCTATCCTCAGTTAATATTTTCTCTTCTTATCAGGTCAAAACTGTAATAATCCAGTTCCCCTGATTTCCTCAAAGACCAAAATTATAACACAATTTGTTTGTTTTGTAAACCTGTTTTTGTCTGGCAATTGACTCTAAAATATCTGTCTTTTCGGGTTTTAGACGATTTGAGAATATAAAGCGCCCAAATGAAATTGTCAGATAACGTTGGTTTCTTCGCTGATAACTCCCTTTTCAAATCTATCCTCGGCCAGCGACGAAATATCAACCGTGGTTTCCTTGCCACAGATAGCCTCCGCCGCCACCAGACCAGCCGCCGGGGCGTGCATCAGGCCATGCCCTGAAAAGCCGTTTATATAAAACATTCCTGTTATCTCTTGGGATGGTCCAATAATGGCGTGATGATCCGGGGTGACCTCATATAATCCGGCCCAGCTATTGGAAACACCGGCGGTTTCGAGAGCTGGAATCCTATCAAGCGCTTTCATAATAATATTGTCAGTATAATCAGGGTCAACCGATTCGTCAAAAGCCGGTTCCACCGAATTATCGGCCCAGCCGAGAAGTAATCCGGGGGCCTCGCGATGGAAATACAGTCCTGCCTTAACATCAACCACCATCGGAAATTTGGGGCCGACAAAATCGAGCGCCGCTGTTGTTACTATCTGACGTCGAACCGGTTCCACCGGAATCGACGTTCCGGCCATTTGGGCGATAACTTTGGCAAAAGGACCGGCGGCATTGATAATCAGCGGGCAATCGATCTCGCCTTTATTTGTCTTAATACCTGTTACCGTATTGTTGCTGGTATTGATGCCAGTCACTTCGGTCTCAACCAAAATTTCCACGCCAAGAGCTCTTGACGCCGAGGCATACCCCTGAATCAAATCATTAGGATCAGCCAAACCATCCTGCAGACAAAGAGTAGCTTTGATAATATCATCGATTCTAACTTCCGGAGCGTATTTATTAATCTGATCCGGGTCGATCAATTCGACCGGCAGGCCGAGCGATTGCTGAAGTTCGACCGCTTTTGAAAAATCGGCCAACTCTTTTTCATTTGATAATAGAAACATATATCCGCACTGATTAAAAATAGCCGGATACCCGGTAATTGCCTCAAAATTGGCCAGAATTTCCTCAGATTTCATCGACATTTCGATATTAGATTTTGAGAAAAATTGGGCGCGGATTCCGCCGGCACATTTACTGGTCGCTCCCGACCCAAGGAACATCTCTTTTTCGACAACAACGATTTTGCCAAATTTGAATTTGGCCAGATTAAAGGCTGCGGCCAGTCCTATGATACCGCCGCCGATTATAACAGCGTCTGCGTTCCGGGTCATATTTTAGTCCCTGAAGTTATATGTAATAGTGAAACTTTTCACTTGAGCAATTTAAATTAATAGCCGAATATGTCAAGCAAAAACCCGGTTTTTGATATGTGATTTCGGGGAGTCAACGCAGGCGGGTAGTGTGGTTTGCCCGATTTATGTGGGTCAACGTTCCCCGATTGTTGATTTTATTCAGATTCTTCATTGCAGAACGAATTTAATTCCTCAAGATTAATCCTAATACGCTGCTGATCCTGGGCCAATCCCAATTCCCCCAAAATCTTTATCGCCTCCTTTAGGGCCTTTTGGGCATTCTTACAGTTTTCCATTTTATTCTCAGCCGTGGCAAGAACTCCAAAAACATTCCCCAGATTGTTCAATGTCGCAGCATGATCCATTGGAAAATCTTCATAAGTACGAACTCGAAGAGCTTCCTTATATGCATTTATTGCTTTGCCGCAATTATCAGAAATATCCTCTACCTCAGCAAGATTTCTATATGAGACACCCAAGTTGCTCATTGTCATGGCATAATTCATCGGAAATCCTTCATAGGTATATACATCAAGAGTCTCCAAATATGCCTTGATTGCCCTTTTGGAATTACCCCCCCTATCCTCAACTCTGGCGAGTGTCCCATAGGCGGTACCCAGATTATTCTTTGATAAAGCATATTGAATAGGAAATTTATCATACGTAAAAAATCCAAGAGATTTTCTGAAGGACTCAATTGCCCCCTGGCAGTTATCAGATGTATTCTCGACTTCAGCAAGCAGTCTTAAGGCACATCCACGATTAACATGAGTCATTGCATAATTGAAAGGATAATCTTCATAAGTATAAACAGCAAGAGCTTCATCGCAAGCTTTTATCGCGTATTTGCAGTTATCAATTTTATTCTTAATCTCTGCAAATATTTTAAAAACATATCCCAGATTGTTTTTTGTTTTTGCATATGAAATTGGAAATTTTTCAAAAGTATAAACGCGCAGAGCCTCATTGAGAGCCTTAATCGCTTTTTTACAATTATCGGCCTTATTTTCAATTTGGGCAAGGGTTCCAAAAGTGATTCCCAGATTATTTTGTGAAGCGGCATAACCGTTTGGAAATTTATCAAACGAATTGACCCGAAGTGCATCATTGAATGCCTTAATAGCTTCATGGCAATTTCCAGATGTATTCTCAACTTCAGCAAGTCTCAGATAAGCCAGTCCCTTCGAATTCTGAGACGAAGAATATCTTGCCGAATCATTTTCTAAAGTCCAGATCGTAAGAGCCTGTTTAAATGCAAAAATCGCAATTTTGCTTAATTCAACTTTTCTTAAATCAAATTCACCTACATCATAGGCATTTGAACCGAGATTATATAAGGCGAAGGGGTCATTATTAAATAAAGGCAGTAGTGTTTTAAAGTTCTCAAGAATATCTATATCGTCGGCAACAACCCTTTCCAGATATGCTTCCTCAATGAGGATATTACTATTTGCCATATCAATAAACAGATTGTTCTTCAGATTATTGAGCCATCCCCTCCAATGAGTTCCATCACAATCCATTTTTTCTATTTCTGAACAAACTAATTGGATTCTGTTTTCTCCAAATACCTTTCTTTGCTCATATACTCCTGCAAGATAAAGTCTTTTAATTGACCTCAGAATCGCCTTTTCATTTTCACCAAGTCGAATATAAAGATTTTGCTTACGTTCTAAGGGAAGAAGAATTGAACCGATATTGCCGTCAAAATATCTTGATACATTTTTGCCAATATCTTTGGCTATTGCATGTGCCAAATCATCTGATATTTTTCCAATTTCGATTGGTTCTCTAAATATGGCCGAAAAATTACCTGGCAATTTGCCTTTTAGAGCATTTAGCTCTGCACCATTTCTACAAGTAGCAACAATTATTGCCTTACGATCATTGAATTTATCAAGTAAATGGGGCAAATATTCATATTTTGCAAAATCACTGATATCATCAAAAAAGATAATACTTTTTTCTCTGCAAGTAATTTGCCATGGGATTGAAAAGTCCTTTATATCTTTAACATCAACTGGCTTGGGAACCAAAATATCATGTTTTTTTGTAAGGGTTCTTATCGCCTCGTAAATTGCTCTGGTTTTACCGGCCAGCGAATCACCTATTACCAGAACATGCTTATCATTTTCAATCATTGCCTTGATCAATTCAACTTCTTTTATTGAATAATAATATTCCAGAAAACCATTATCTTTTCTTGATCGCCATTGACCCATAATATCTATGGGTATCAAATCGTTAGAGTTTTTCCAGATAACAGAATAATATGCATTGTAGGTGCCAAGTTTTCTGAAAAACCACTGAAACAAGGGCGTGATTAGTCTAATAATTCTGTAAATAGTAGCAAAACCCATATTTAAAGCCTTTATAATCCCAGCGATTACGACCCACCAATATCAAAAACAAGATAATCTATTTTTGTGTATTAGTCAAGTGGGTGCCCCACAGCTTGCTGTGGGAAAATTAATTTAACAAAAACAATTTCTCCACCATATTACCGTTGTTTTTCCCCCCACATCTTATTTATGATGTCAATAATACAAAAACAGAAATTACAATTCTACTGAAAAGAAATTGGCCAAAAACATAAAAACGGGAAAACGAAGCCATTTTGCTGTAACAAATAATGGTGAAACCACTTATATCGGATTTTTGTCCTCATAAAAGGGGTGTGGTACAAAATTTTGTAGTAAATTTGTAGAAAAATGATAGTCAAATATATTAAGCAAAAAACAGGTTTGTAAACAAAAGAAGAAGGCCAATAATCGGGCAAAATTTATCTTGATATATTTAACATTTCTGATAGATTCCCCCCACGTTATGGAGTTGAATTTAAAATCAAAATTACAATATCTGTTCAAGTTTTCAGAAACTCAGATATTAATCACAATGTCAATTGTGGTCGGGGCGGGAACCGCCTTTGGAGCGATATTTTTTATCAAACTTATCGAGTATTTCAGAGAAATATTTTTTAGCCATTCTGAAAAAGTGATGACATCTCTAGTTGGCTCGTTCAGCTACTGGACGCCGCTGATACCAATGATCGGCGCGCTTATTGTCGGACCGATTGTATATAAATTTGCTTCTGAGGCACGTGGACATGGTGTTCCTGAAGTTATGGAAGCTGTCGCCAGAAAAGGTGGTATCATCAGGGCCAGAGTAGCATTAGCCAAGACGGTAGCA